>CAISJH010000634.1 GCA_903885585.1 uncultured beta proteobacterium | reverse complement strand
TTCCGCCGGCGATGCACCGCCTGCGCCCTTGCTCGAGGTACGTGATGTGGTCGTGCGTTTCGGCGGCATTGTGGCGCTGGACGGCGTGAGCTTCGATATTCCAACCGGCGCCATCGTCGGCCTGATCGGGCCCAACGGCGCTGGCAAGACGACGCTGTTCAATTGCCTGAGCCGCCTGTACACGCCGAGTTCCGGAAGCATCTGCTTTCTCGGTCGATCGCTGCTGGACGACCCAACCCACCGTATCGCGGAGCGGGGTGTCGGGCGAACCTTTCAGAACCTCGCGCTGTTCCCGAATCTCAGCGTGATCGACAACGTCTGCATAGGTGGACACACGCAATCCGGAGGCAACTTTTGGGCTGATGCGCTGGGGTTGTCGTCCTCGCGCGGCAAAAACGCAAGCAGCCGGTCCGCCGCTCAGCGCTTCATCGACGATCTGGGGCTTGCCGATGTGTCGCACCAACGTGTGACCGATCTGCCGTTCGGCACCCAGAAACGGGTCGAGCTGGCGCGGGCATTGGCCACGCGCCCGAAGCTGCTGCTGCTAGACGAGCCCGCCTGTGGCCTCAACCACGAGGAAGTGGAAGAACTCGGAACGACGATCCGCAGGGTGCGTCAGACCTACGAACTGTCGGTGCTTCTGGTCGAGCACCACATGGGCCTGGTGATGTCTCTGTCGGACAAGGTGGTGGCGCTCAACTTCGGCCGCAAGATCGCCGAGGGAACCCCGCAACAGGTGCAGGCCCACCCCGATGTGATTGCGGCCTACCTGGGAGCCGAAGCATGACAGCGTTGCTTCGCGTTGTGGACCTCGTGGCGTCGTATGGCAGGACGAAGGTGTTGCATGGGGTCAGCTTCGACATCGGGGCTGGTCAGATCACCACCCTGCTGGGCGCCAATGGCGCAGGCAAGACCAGCACCCTGCGCGCGATCTGCGGCGCACTTCGGCGCGAAGGCGTGATCGAGTTGGCCGGTCAGTCGATCGCACGCGAGGAAACCGAGACGATTGCCAGGCTCGGCATCGCGCATGTGCCGGACGGTCGAGGCACCTTCACCCGCCTGACGGTCGAGGAGAACTTGCAGCTCGGTGGCGTGCTTCGACGCGATACCGAGGGTGTAAAGCGCGACATCGATCGCATGTATGACTGCTTTCCGATCCTTCGACAGCGTCGGCGGCAACAGGCGGGAACGCTCTCGGGTGGCGAACAGCAAATGCTGGCGGTTGGCCGGGCGCTGATGAGCCGGCCGAAGTTGCTGCTCCTGGACGAACCCTCATTCGGTCTCGCGCCTCTGGTCGTGAAGGATCTCTTCGCCATCTTCCGCAGGCTCAACCGTGACGACGGAATCAGCATGCTGCTGGTCGAGCAGAACGCGGCGCTGGCGCTGGACATCGCCGACACCGCATACCTGCTGGAGACCGGTCGCATCGTGGTCTCCGGTGCCGCCAGCGTGGTGCGGCAGAACGACGGCATTCGTCGCGCTTACCTCGGGGGCTGAGTATGGAGTTGTTCGTACAGCAGTTGATCGCCGGCCTGTCCACCGGGACCATCTATGCCTGCGTAGCGCTGGCCGTGGTGATGATCTACCAAGCCATCGGGCATGTGAATTTCGCGCAAGGCGAGATGGCCATGCTGTCCACCTTCGTAGCCTGGCAGCTGATTGAGTACGGAGCTCCCTATTGGGTGGCATTTCCACTGACGGTGGGGCTGTCCTTCCTTATGGGGGTCCTGCTGGAGCGGCTGCTGATGCGGCGCCTGCACGGCGCGCCGCCCTTGAGCCAGGTGACGGTGTTCATAGGGCTGCTGCTGATCATCAACAGCGTGGCGGGCTACCTCTGGAGCTTCACAGTCAAGCCCTTTCCAACGCCGTTCGGCACCGCACCCTTCTTGGGCGCTGGGTGGGTCAGTCAGCACCAGGCGGGCATGTTGGCGACCACTCTGGCCATCCTTGTGCTGCTGTTCATATTTTTCAGTTCCAGCAAGGTGGGGCTGTCGATGCGGGCAGCCGCCAGCAATCCGACTTCAGCGCGATGGCTCGGTATCCGTGTGAGGGCGCTGGAAGGGCTAGGTTGGGGCATGGCCGCCGCGATCGGTGCCGTGGCGGGGATGCTGATCGCGCCTGTCGTGTTTCTGGAGCCCAACATGATGGCAGGGACGCTGATCTACGGCTTCGCCGGCGCGGTGCTGGGGGGCCTTAGCAGCCCGGCTGGTGCAGTGCTCGGGGGGCTGATCGTCGGCGTCCTGGAGAACATGGCAGGTACCTTCATCCCTGTGGTGGGGGGTGAACTCAAGCTGACCCTGGCACTGGTCACCATCGTGATGGTGCTGGTCGTTCGCCCGCAAGGCCTGTTGGGGCGAAAGCTGGTGCAACGCGTATGACGACGCAAGCCTCTCGCCCCGTACCCGTCGTACCGGCATTCGTATGGCCGCTGGCGCTGCTCGCGATCGCCGCAGCACTGCCGGCGTTCGCCAGCGGCTTCGTGGTGTTTCAAGCCACGCAGGTATTGATCTATGCGTTGGCGATTCTGGGCCTGAACCTGCTGGTTGGCTTCAGCGGTCAACTTTCGCTTGGGCACGGCGCATTCTTTGCCATCGGCGCGTACACGGCAGCGATTCTCATGGGGCAGTTCGACCTTGCTTACGGGTGGGCGCTGCCGGCGGCTGGATTGGTGGCCTTCGCCTTCGGTTTCTTGTTCGGACTTCCTGCCCTGAGGCTGGAGGGTGTCTATTTGGCCATGGCCACCTTCTCTCTGGCGGTGGCTACGCCGCAGGTGCTCAAGCTCTCGGTCCTGACGCCCTGGACCGGGGGCTCTCCAGGGATTGGCGCCACCAAGCCGAGTGCACCGCTGGGACTGCCTCTTAGCGACGATCAGTGGCTTTACTGCATCACGCTGGTTGCAGGCTGCCTGCTTTACTGGATAGCACGAAGTCTGGTGTCCAGCCGCTCCGGGTTGGCCATGCTGGCCGTGAAGGAAAACCCACTGGCTGCTCAGGCGATGGGCGTGAACATTGCCCTTTACAAGACGCTCGCCTTCGGCATGAGCGCCGCCTTCAACGGCGTGGCAGGTGCGTTGAGCGCCATGGCGGTCCAGTACATCTCGCCGGACAGCTTCACTTTCTACCTG
>CAISJH010000633.1 GCA_903885585.1 uncultured beta proteobacterium | reverse complement strand
GTCGGCTCTGCAGTCCGGTGCGAGGCCGTTCCCGAGCAGTGGTGCCGATAACGGGCCGAGCGACCCCACGCCCGTGGGCGTGTGCCAGCCCCCTTCGGCGCAGGAGCAGCTGCAGTGCTATTGCGTCACCGGCTTGTGCGGCGCCGGCATGCTCGACAGTGCCGCAGCGCTGATGGCAGCAGACGCCGTTCCCAAGCCTGTGGTCCCCGTGTCTCCGCCTTCAGGCGGCGGAGGCGGTGGTGGCGGCGCCATGTCCTGGCCGTGGTTGCTGGCCCTGGCGGCCGCGGCGGCGCTGTTGTCAGCGAGGTCGGGCCGCGGCGCGCGCCGGCGCTGACGCCGCAGCGTTGGCTGGCTTCGCTGCGCCCGCTAGAGCGCTGGCATCGGCTGCGGAAGCGGCGGACGCGGCCGCCGCTGCGGCAGCGGCCATCTGCTCCAGCGCAGCCGAAGCGGCCCGTGGCGACAGCACCACGATGGATTCCGGCCGCACCTGCTGCTGCAGACGCTCAGGCTCGCGCTGACGTGCCTCCGGCGGCGGCCAGGCCCGGCCGCCCCAGCCTTGGGTCCAACCCCAGAAGGCCACATTGGCCAGCACCAGCAGCAAGGCCAGCCACTTGATCATGAGACTCTCCCAAAGAGTGGGCGCACGCTGACTTCTCCGCCCACCAAGCGATGCAGGGTACCGTCGGGCGACCGCACCAGCAAGGCGCCCACGCCATCCACCCCTTCGGCGCGGCCGCCCGGCAGCCCGGCCTGGGTGGTGGTCACTGCCTGACCCTGCAGCAGGTCCCGTTGTGCAAACGCGGTCTGCACACCAGCAAAGCCGTCCCGTTCAAACTGACGCACGCCCTGCAACAGCGCCGGCGCCACGCGAGCCAGCGCCGCCGCAGCTGAGGCCTGCGGCCATATCTCCTGCAGGCTGGCCACGCCGCTGGAGGCTTCCAGCACCGCCTGGGCCTGCACGTTCAAGCCCACGCCGATCACGCACACGCGCTCTTTGCCGCTGGCCCAGCCGGTGGTCTCGATCAGCACCCCACCGAGCTTGCGTCCGCCTGCCGGCGCGTTGGCGTCGCGCAACCAGAGGTCATTGGGCCACTTCAACGCAATGGACGGTGGCTGTGCCGGGTCCAGCGCTTGCGCCAGGGCCACGCCGACAGCCAGTGAAAGCCCCGACCAGTCCTGCGGTGCGAGCGTCAGCGCCATAGAAAAGGTCAGTGAGGCGCCTGGGCTGGCGTGCCAGCGCCGGCCCTGCCGGCCGCGCCCCTGGGTCTGGCTCTCTGCCACCAGCAGTCGCGTCCGGAAAGGCGGGCAGGCGCTGGACGGGCCTGCCTGCCTTGACGCGGTGGCGGCCCGCTCCAGCAGCGTGGAGTTGGTGGAACCCACGGACACCATCACCTCCACCTCCAGATGGGGCTCCAGCGCCTGCAGTCGCTGCTGCAGCGTCGGCACGCCCCAGCGCTGCGGGAGATCGGCCTGGGCCTGCGGCACAGGCGCAGCAGTGTGGGTGTTGTTCATGCGCGCTTGCAGTGCCTGAGCCGGGAGCGCCGTCAGTGCCGCTGGTGTCTCAGCGCTTGGGCGAGAGCATGGTGCGGCGGCAGTTGGGGCTGCCGCATCGGCACTCGTACTCCTTCTTCAGCTTGGGCGTGTAGCGCTCGTCGATGACCAGGCCGTAGTCGTAGAACAGTTCCTCGCCCGGCATCAGGTCGCGCAGCGCCTTGATGAAGATGCGGCCATCCACCTCGTCGGCCTTGCAGTTGGGGTCGCAGGAGTGGTTGATCCAGCGCGACGCGTTGCCACCGTACTTGGCGTCGATGACGTGCTGCTCATCGATGTGGAAGTAGAAGGTGTGGTGCGGGTCGCGGGGGTCGTGCGGGTGCCGGCGCAGCGCTTCCTTCCAGCTGATGACCTCGCCGGTGTACTCGATCAGGGTGTCGCCTGCGGCTATGGCCTGCAGCGCGTAGACGCCCTTGCCGTGCACGCCGCTGCGGCGGACCTGGATTCTTCGGCCCTTCAGGCCATCGGCTTGCGTGGTCTTCGGCATTCGTTACATTGAGTCATGGGTGCGCGCGCGTGCATGCGAGAGCGTGAGCGGGTGCGCCAGGGTGCGCCTGCGCACGTGTACACACGTGAGCGCGCGCGGAGAAGACGGGATTGTAGGTACGGGGTCGCGGCCTTCGAGGCGGCGGCTGACCGGCCCAAGAAGGACCGATGACCAAGGCCATCATCATTGCGGAGAAGCCCAGCGTCGCACAGGACATCGTGCGTGCGCTGACCCCCGTGGCGGGCAAGTTCGAGAAGCACGCCGAGCACTTCGAGAACGAGCACTACGTCGTCACCTCGGCCGTGGGCCACCTGGTGGAGATCAAGGCGCCCGAGGAGTACGACGTCAAGCGCGGCAAGTGGAGCTTCGCCCACCTGCCGGTGGTGCCGCCGCACTTCGAGCTGGCGCCCATCGACAAGGCCAAGACGCGGCTGAACGCCGTGGTCAAGCTGTGCAAGCGCAAGGACGTCACCGAGATGATCAACGCCTGCGACGCCGGGCGCGAGGGTGAGCTGATCTTCCGCCTGATCGAGCAGTACGCGGCCGGCGCCAAGGGCACACTGAACAAGCCCGTCAAGCGGCTTTGGCTGCAGAGCATGACACCGCAGGCCATCCGCGATGGCTTCGACCGGTTGCGCAGCGACGCGCAGATGCAGGGCCTGGCCGACGCGGCGCGCAGCCGCTCCGAGGCCGACTGGCTGGTGGGCATCAATGGCACGCGCGCCTTCACCGCCTTCAACTCGCGCGACGGCGGCTTCTTCCTCACCACGGTCGGCCGGGTGCAGACACCCACGTTGTCCATCGTGGTGGAACGCGAGGAGAAGATCCGCAAGCACGTCGCGCGCGACTACTGGGAGGTGCGTGCGAGTTTCGACGCCGCCGCCGGCACCTACGAGGGCAAGTGGTTCAACCCCACGTGGAAGAAGGACCCGGCCGACCCCGAGCAGCGCGCCGACCGGCTGTGGACCGCGACCGATGCGCAGGCCATCGCGCAGGCTTGCCGCGGCGAGCCGGCCAGCGTCACCGAGGAGTCCAAGCCCAGCACGCAGGCCAGCCCGCTGCTGTACGACCTGACCACCCTGCAGCGCGAGGCGAACTCGCGCTTTGGTTTCTCGGCCAAGACCACGTTGTCGCTGGCACAGGCGTTGTACGAGAAGCACAAGGTCTTGACCTACCCGCGGACGGACTCGCGTGCCCTGCCCGAGGACTATCTTGGCACCGTGCGCAGCACCTTCGAGATGCTGGCCGACAGCCCGCTGCCCGGACCGCTGCGCGAGTTGTCCATGCACGCCCGCAAGGCCTTGAATGACGGCTACGTCAAGCCCACCAAGCGTGTGTTCGACAACGCCAAGGTGTCGGATCACTTCGCCATCATCCCCACGCTGGAGGCGCCCAAGTCGCTCAGCGAGATCGAGGCCAAGCTCTACGACATGGTGGTCAAGCGTTTCCTGGCGGTGTTCTACCCCTCGGCGGAGTTCACGGTCACGACCCGCATTTCCACGGTCAAGGCCGCCGGCGCGGAGCACCGCTTCCAGACCAACGGCAAGGTGCTGGTGAACCCCGGCTGGCTGGCGGTGTACGGAAAGGAGGCGCAGGACGACGACGCCAACCTGGTGGCCGTCAAGCCCGGCGAGGTGGTGCGCACCGAGAGCGTGGACGTCAAGGCGCTACAGACCCGGCCGCCGGCACGCTACACCGAGGCCACGCTGCTGTCGGCCATGGAAAGTGCGGGTAAGCTGATCGAGGACGAAGAGCTTCGCGAGGCCATGGCCGAGAAGGGCCTGGGCACGCCAGCCACGCGCGCGGCCATCATCGAAGGCCTGCTGACCGAGAAGTACATGCTGCGCGACGGGCGCGACCTGGTGCCCACGGCCAAGGCCTTCCAGCTGATGACGCTGCTGCGCGGCCTGGGGGTGGAAGACCTCACCAAGCCCGAACTCACCGGCAACTGGGAGCACCAGCTGGCCGAGATGGAGCACGGGCGCCTGAAGCGCGACGCCTTCATGGCCGAGATCGCCAAGATGGCCGAGCGCATCGTGCGCAAGGCCAAGGAGTACGACCGAGACACCATCCCGGGCGACTACGCCACGCTCAAGGCGCCGTGCCCCAACTGCGGTGGCGTGGTCAAGGAGAACTACCGGCGCTTTACCTGCACGGGGGCCGATGGCGCCGCCGAGGGCTGCGGTTTTTCCATCACCAAGATCCCGGCAGGCCGGGCCTTCGAGATCGTCGAGGCCGAGGCCTTTCTGCGCGATCGGCAGATCGGGCCGCTGGAGGGCTTCCGCTCCAAGGCCGGTTGGCCCTTCACGGCCGAGATGAAGTTGGTGCACGACCCCGAGATCTCCAACTGGAAGCTGGAGTTCGACTTCGGCGACGAGGCCAAGCAGGCCGAAGGCGACGGCGAGCCGGTGGACTTCTCCGCCCAGGCCTCGCTGGGCGCTTGCCCCAAGTGCCAAGGTCGGGTGTATGACCACGGCAGCTCCTACGTGTGCGAGCACAGCGTGGGCACTCACGTGACCTGCGACTTCAAGAGCGGCAAGATCATCCTGCAGCAGCCTGTGGCCCCGGAGGAGATGACCCGCCTGCTGACCACCGGCAAGACGGCGCTGCTCGAGAACTTTGTCTCCAACAAGACGCGGCGCAAGTTCAAGGCCTTTCTCAGCTACGACCGCAAGGAAGGCCGCGTGGTCTTCGAGTTCGAGCCGCGCACGTCCAAGTTTCCGCCCAAGGCGGCCGCCAAGAAGTCCGTGACCAAGAAGAGCGCCGGCTGAACGTGATCTTCGAGAAGAGCCCGCCCGAGGCACGGCAGGCTGCAGCGCTGCCTCGAGCGAGGGGTTGCGCAGGGGCTTGCGCGTGACGCTGGAGCTCCTGTTCAAGCTGCTGGCCATCTTTGCCACGGCGGGGGTGGGCTGGGTGGCGGCGCGCGTGGGCTGGATTGGCGCGTCAGAGCCTGCGGTCCCGCCGGGCCAGGGGGCCGCCGCAGGGGCTTCGGGTCTGGCCCAGGCCAACCGGGTGCTCTCCGACGCGGCCTACAACATCTTCGTGCCGGCCCTGCTGTTCCGCACCATGGCCCGCATGGACTTCGCCGCCATGCCGTGGACCACCCTCGTGGCCTATTTCGTACCCGTGCTGGCCTATCTGGGCGTGTTCTATGCGTGGCAGCAGCGCAGAGGGGTGCGTCTGCAGGCCCTGGCCCAGGGTCAGCCGGCGCCAGCGGGCGCGCAAGTCGTGGCCTCCGCAGTTGAACGGAACCGCGGCGGGCCTGCCGCGGCCGCCGCCACCTTGGGTGTGGCCGCCACGTACGGCAATTCGGTGCAGCTGGGTATTCCCATGGCCGCTGCGCTGTTCGGGGAGGCCGGCCTGGGCCTGCATTTGGCCCTGATCAGCCTGCATGGGCTGGTCGTGCTGACCCTGCTGACGGTATTGGCTGAGGTGGCCATCGCCCGTTCAGGCTCAGGGCAGTCCCTCGCTGGCACTGTCAAAACGGCGGTGCGCAGTGCCGTCTTCCACCCGGTCATGCTGCCCATCCTGCTGGGGCTGGCCTGGAACCTGACTGGGCTTGGCCTGCACCCGGTGGTCGATGCCCTGTTGCTGTCGCTGACGGCTGCCGTGGTGCCGCTGTGCCTGTTCCTCATCGGCACCAACCTGGCGCAGTACGGCCTGCGCGGGCGGGTGCGCGGCGCGCTGGGTTTGAGTGTCCTGAAGTTGCTGGTGCTTCCCGCGGTGGTGCTGCTGGGCGCGCACTTCGTCTTCGGCGTGAGCGGGCTGTCCCTGTCGGTGCTGGTGATGATGGCGGCAGCCCCAGTGGGCAGCAATGCGCTGATCTTCGCTCTGCGCTACCGCACCCACGAGGCGGAGGCCACGGCAGCCATCGTGCTGTCCACAGTGGCTTTCGTGTTCACGTCCTCGCTGTGGGTGGCGTTGCTGGCGCTGCTGGGCTGGTAGGGAGCCCTGCGCCTGGCGAAGCTGGCCGGCAAGGAGACCCGGCAACGGTTCTGACCCGACAATGCAAGCATGAAGGTTGTCGACATCCCCGCCTACATGGCCCAACTGGGCGCGCAGGCCCGCGCCGCCTCCACCGCGATGGCTGCAGCCTCCACGGCAGCCAAGGACCAGGCCTTGCGGGCGCTGGCGCGCCGTCTGCGCGAGGCCTTGCCCGAGTTGCAGCGTGACAACGTCCTGGACCTGGACGCCGCCCGCACCGCCGGCTTGGCCGAGCCCATGGTGGACCGCCTCAAGCTCACTCCGGCCGTGATCGACACGGTGGCGCAGGGCTGCGAGCAACTGGCTGCCATGCCCGACCCCGTGGGCGAGATCACCGAGGTCAAGCGCCGCCCTTCCGGCATCAGCGTCGGGCGCATGCGCGTGCCGCTGGGCGTGTTCGGCATGATCTACGAGAGCCGGCCCAACGTCACCATCGAAGCGGCCTCGCTGGCCATCAAGAGCGGCAACGCCTGCATCCTGCGCGGCGGCTCCGAGGCGCTGCACTCCAACCTGGCGCTGTGGCGTTGTGTACAGGCCGCGCTCACCGAGGCTGGCCTGCCGCCTGCGGCCGTGCAACTGGTGGAGACCACCGACCGCGCTGCTGTGGGCCGCCTGATCGCCATGCCGGAATCGGTGGACGTGATCATTCCCCGCGGTGGCAAGAGCCTGATCGAGCGCATCAGCGCCGAGGCCCGGGTGCCGGTCATCAAGCACCTGGACGGCAACTGCCACGTCTACGTGGATGCCGAGGTGGACCTGGACCTGGCGGTGACCGTCACCGACAACGCCAAGACCCAGAAATACAGCCCCTGCAATGCGGCGGAGTCCCTGCTGGTGCATCAGCGCCAGGCAGCAGCCTTCCTGCCCCGCATCGGGGCCGTCTTCGCGGCCAAGGGCGTGCAGATGCGCTGCTGTCCGGTGGCGCGCGGCCTGTTGTCAGCCGTGGCGGGGGCCAACCTGACCGACGCCACCGAGACCGACTGGTCCGAGGAGTACCTGGCCCCCATCATGAGCGTGAAGGTGGTGGCGAGCCTGGACGAGGCTATTGGCCACATCAACCGCTACGGCTCACACCACACCGACGCCATCCTCACGACGAACCACCCGAGCGCCATGCGCTTCCTGCGCGAGGTGGACTCGTCCAGCGTCATGGTCAACGCCAGCACGCGCTTTGCGGATGGTTTCGAGTACGGGTTGGGCGCCGAGATCGGCATCAGCACCGACAAGTTCCACGCCCGCGGACCGGTGGGGCTGGAAGGCCTGACCTCGATGAAGTGGGTGGTGCTGGGGCAGGGCGAAATCAGGACCTGAGCGCTTTTTTTGCCGATGTTCGGTACACACCCAGCCCTCATGCGGCCCTTCTAAGGCGCTCAGGGCTTCCAGGCTGTTCAGGCTCAGGCCGCTTCTTCAGTTGCCTCCGCCATGTCCATGGCGATCTGCGTGCACACCGAGCGGCACACGGCCACGGCCTGCTGGTTCTCGATGCGGTAGTAGATCTGCGTGGCGTCTCGCCGCTTGCCCAGCACGCCCGCGCGGTACAGCGTGGACAGATGCTGGCTCATGTTGGGCTGCGTGGTGGGGATTTCCGCCAGCAGTTGCGAGACGTTCTTCTCGCCATGGCACAGCGAGCTCAGGATGCGCAGGCGGATGGGGGTGGACAGCAACCCGAAGAGT
>CAISJH010000632.1 GCA_903885585.1 uncultured beta proteobacterium | reverse complement strand
GCAGGATGTCGGCCAACGCATCGCGCCAGCGCTCCATGCCCGCGGACAGGAACTGCGCCGACAGCACCTCGCCATAGCGGTCCACGATCAGCCCGGGCAGGCCGTCGGCCTCGCCGTGCACCAGGCGCACGCCGTCGCTGGCGATGGGCAGGCGCGCGCGCAGCGCCAGCGCGCGGGCGATGCGGCGCTTGAAGAAGGCGTGGTCCACGCGCTCGGCCTCGTCGAAGGTCCAGGCGCGCACGCGGATCATGGAACTCGGGCTGAAGGCGCCCCAGCACAGGAACTGCCCTTCGGAGGACTCCACGCGGACGGTCTCGCCCGGGTCGGCCTTGCCGCGTTCGATGCTGCCCTGGAACACCCAGGGGTGGTGGCGCAGCAGGGAGCGCTCCTTGCCTTCGCGCAGGCGGATGATCTTCATGGGTGAGTGGTACGGGGTACGTGGAGGTGAGGCCGTAGAGGTATGAAATGTCCCGGGCCGGAGCAAGTGTTCGATGGTGCCCAACAGCCTTGGAGCAGACCCAAGGCGGAGGTCAAGAGCCCGCCTTGGCCTTGGCCCGCGGATGCGCCTTGTCGTAGACCTGGGCCAGGTGCTGGAAGTCCAGCCGGGTGTAGACCTGGGTGGTGGCGATATGGGCGTGACCCAGCAGCTCCTGCACGGCGCGCAGGTCGCCACTGGACTGCAACAGGTGGCTGGCAAAGCTGTGGCGCAGCATGTGCGGATGCACGTGCGTGGGCAGGCCAGCTTGCAGCGCCAGGGTCTTCAGGCGCGAGCGCACCTGGCTGGCGGTCAGGCGCGTGCCGCGGCGGCTGACGAAGAGCGCTGTCTCGGTGGCGCGCGCCAGCTGGCGTCGCGCCTCGCTCCAGGCCATCAGCGCCTCCAACCCCGGGCCGCCCACCGGCACGCTGCGCCGTTTGGAGCCCTTGCCGAGCACGTGAGCGGTGGCGTCCACGGCGTCCACCCAGCCTGCAGCCGCGTTGGAAGCCTGCACGTCCAGGCCGACCAGTTCCCCCACACGCAGGCCGCAGCCGTACAGCAGCTCCACCATGCAGCGGTCGCGCAGCGCGAGCAGGGGATCGCCCGCCTCGGGCTCGTGCGAGGCCAGCGCCACGGCCTGGTCCACGGCCAGGGCCTTGGGCAGGGGCTTGGGCGCCTTGGGCGCGCGGATGCCGTCCACCGGGTTGGCCGGCACCACGCCATGGCGGCCCCACCACTTGTACAAGCCACGCCAGGCCGACAGCGCAATGGCGATGCTGCGCGGGCCCAGGCCGCGGTCACGCAGCGCTGCGCTGAAGCGGCGCACGTGGTGCGGCTGCACCTCTTTCAGCGCCACCGGGTAGGCCCGAGCCGAGGCTTGCAGCCAGCCCAGCGCATCGCGGTACATGGCCACGGTGCGCTCGGCCAGGCGCCGCTCCACCACCAGGTGTTCAAGAAAGCGCGCGATCTCGGCGTCCAGGGGTTCGGCGGCAGTGACGGCAGAGGCAGCAGGGATGGGAACGGCAGGAACGTCCTGGGCGGCAGCCGCGGCCCTCGCCAAGGCTGCATCACCAGGCCGTCGAGACGCCATGCGGGGCACCGTGTGCAGCGCGGGCTTCAGCCAGCAGACCGCAAGCGCGCCAGGCCCGCGCTGGCAATCTCGCCGATGCGCGCCAGGAACTCGGTGCCCATGTCCGCGCTGTAGCGCGTGGGATCGGGCGAGCCCAGCACCAGCAGGCCGAAGGTCGCCGTCGCGCCATCCGGCCCACGGCCCTCGCCCACATGGCGTAGCGGGATCATGGCCACGGAGGCCACCGCAGCCGCGGGATCCAGCCAACCGGCGGCCTCGAAACCGGAGTTCACGCCGCAGTACGGCAGGCTCAGGCTGGCGGTGAAGCTGCGCACGTCATCACTCACGCCCTGGGCGAAATCGTGCCCCGACAACTCCGGCTGCAGACCCCACAGCCGCAGCGCGGCCTGCGGGATCAGGAACTGGTGACGCAGCTCGGCCACCAGGCGGCCCGGCAGGGCCGCAGCCTCGGCCGTCAACAGGATGGTGCGGGTCCAGCGGTGCAGGCGGTCGGCGATGGCCACGTTTTCCTGGCCGTGGCGGATCATCTCCACGATCTTCATCTCCAGGCCCTTGATGCGCTCGCGCAGCATCTCCATCTGCCGCTCCTGCAGCGACACGGCGCGGTGACCGTGCGGGCTGGTCAGCTGGATGGAGCCCAGCAGCTCGGCGTGGCGCTCGAAAAAGCCCGGCGTGTGGACAAGGTACTCGGCGATGTCCTGCTCGGTGATGCCTTGCAAGGGAGCATTCGCTGCCGGGGGGTAGCCTGGTGGGTTGATCACGGTTCAATCCTCGGGGTTGGGCGAGCGGGGCGTCTCAAAGATCGATCTCCCCTTCAAAGACAAATTCGGCCGGCCCGGTCATCAGCACCGGAGCCTGCAGGTGCTGGGCGCCGGCCCACTCGATGGTCAGGCGTCCGCCCAGCGTCTGCACGTCCACGCGCGCATCCAGCCAGCCCAGGCGGATGCCCGCCACCACCGCCGCGCAGGCGCCCGTACCGCAGGCCAGGGTCTCGCCCGCGCCGCGCTCGAACACGCGCAAGCGCACCAGGTCGCGGGAGACCACCTGAAGAAACCCGGCGTTCACGCGGCGGGGAAAGCGCTCATGCCGCTCCACCAGCGGACCCACCGTGGCCACAGGCGCGGTGTCCACGTCATCCACGCGCTGCACGGCATGCGGGTTGCCCATGGACAGCACGGCCACGCCGACCGTGCCGCCGCTCGGCAAGGCCAAGGGCCAGAGCGGAAAGTCCTGCAGCCCGTTGGCTGGCGGCAGCAGGCCGGAGGCGTCAAAGGGCACGCGTTCCAGCTCGAACACCGGCGCACCCATGTCGACAGTGACGCGGCCGTCGTCACCTTCGCGCAACTCCAGCACGCGGTTCATGGTCTGCACGCGCACCACGCGCTGGGCGGTCAGGCCCTTGGCGCGGACGAAGCGCAGGAAGCAGCGCGCGCCATTGCCGCAATGCTCCACCTCCTCGCCGCTGCTGTTGAAGATGCGGTAGCGGAAATCGACACCTGGCGAGGTGGGCCGCTCGACGATGAGGATCTGGTCGGCCCCCACACCAAAGCGGCGGTCGCCCAGATGGCGGGCCTGCTCGGTGGTGAGCGCGAGGGGGGAGCGCGTGGCGTCGATGACGACGAAGTCATTGCCTGCGCCCTGCATCTTGGTGAAGCGCAGGTTCATCGCGCCGGATTATCGGTAGAGCGAGGGCTCGCCCGGCGGGCGCGTCTTGAAGCGCTTGTGCACCCAGAGGTACTGGGCCGGGTCGCGCAGGATCTGCGCCTCGATGAAGGCGTTCATGCGCGCGGCATCGGCCGCGGGGTCGGCCGTCGGCCAGTCGGCCCAGGGCTCGAGAAAGCGCACCCGCCAGCCCTGGCCGCCGGGCAGGATATCCACCACCACGGGCTGCACCACCATGTCCAGCATGCGCGCCATCTTGGAAGGGGCCAGCAACGTGGCTGCGCGCACGCCAAAGAAGGGCACGAAGGTGGAGTCCTTGGGCCCGTAGTCCTGGTCGGGCATGTTGAAAAAGGCGCAGCCCTCGCGGATGCGCTTCATCACCTGGCGGATGGGCACGCTGCGCGGATAGGCCTCGGCACGGCCGAAGCGCAACCGGCCCTGCTTGAGCACGCCGTCCAGGTAGGCGTTGCTCTGGGTCTGGTAGATGTCCACCCCCGTGCGCTGCTGGAACAGCTGCACTGCGGCGCCGGCCACTTCCAGCCCCAAAAAGTGCGGCACCAACCACATGACAGGCCGGTCGCTGCGCTGGGCCAATCCCACGTCGCCCTCTACCTGGATCAGGCCCTTCAGCCGCTCGGGCGGGGCATACCAGAGCAAGCCGCGCTCCAGCAGGCTGCGGCCCAGCAGGGCGAAGTGCTCGCGCAGCACCACCGCACGTTTCTCTTCGGTCCAGTCAGGAAAGCACAACGCCAGATTGCGCTGCGCGATGCCGCGCCGCTGCCGGGCGCACAGGTGCAGCATCGCGCCAAAGCCGCGTCCGATGCCCGCCTGCACCGACAGCGGCAGGTGCTGCATCAGGTGCAGACAAGCCACGAGCAGACGGGCAAGCAGGTTCATCGAAGCAAGCGAGTCAAGGGTGCGGTGGCGGAACGCGGGAGGAGCGGGTGCTGGTGCCAGCCGGTCAGGGCGTGGGACGCGGTTGCTTGTAGCGGTGGTAGCCCCAGAGGTACTGGTCCGGCCTGCGCAGTATCAGGGCTTCCATGGCCCGGTTGACCACCGTGGCGGCCTGCAGGGTCCATGCCTCGTCGTCCAGGCCCTCGGGCGGCGGCAGGGGTTCGGGCAGGGCCGACATCCACACCACGTGGCCTTGTCCCGCTGGCAACCGCTCGCACGAGGCCAGCAACACGGTGGCCCCGGTCTGCCGGGCCAGTCTGGCAGCCAGCGTCATGGTGTAGGCCTTCCGGCCAAAGAAGGGCGCCCAGACACCCTGCCCCTGCGGTGGCACCTGGTCCGGCAGCAGGGCCACCGTACCGCCCTGCCTCAAGGCCCGGATGAGCTGACGCACCCCTGCCAGCGTGGCCGGCGCGGACGACAGGCCGGGGCGCTCGCGGGCCACCTCCTCCATGGCCCGCAACCAGGCCTGCCGGGCGGGCCGGTACAGCACGGTCATGGGCTGACGCAGCCCGAAACGCTGGGCATAGGAATGGGCGGCCACCTCGAAGCTGCCCAGGTGCGGGGTGAGGATGAGCAGCCCGCCGGGGCGGCCCAGGGCGGCCTCGATCAGCTCTGCGCCCTCCCAGCGCACCGGGTCGAGCACCGGAGCGTCGCTCGCGCGCAGCCACAACCGTGGCAACTCCAGCGTCATGCGCCCCGCCTCGGCCACTGCGCGCCACCGGTCACGCGCCGAGACACCCGCCAAAGCGGCGTTGTCATGCAGGCGCCGGCGGTAGGCCGGCGAAAGCACCCACACCACCCTACCGAGAACCGCGCCCAAGGCGTGCAGAAACCACAACGGGCGGCGGGACAGCCACTTCAAGAGCCCATCAGCGAGCCGGAGCATGGTTCTATACTTTGCTTATCGCCGAGTTAAGGACTACTTGCGGGGCGATGCAGTCGGATAGGCCGGCTGGCGGGATAGAGCAACGCTCTCGAGCCCGGAACCGCTAAAGCGTCGCCGCTTTCCAGGGAACCCCTGATCGGCCACGCCGATCGACCCACCCCAACCTGGAGCACACAAGTGGCAAGCAACGATTATCTGTTCACCTCGGAATCGGTTTCCGAAGGTCACCCCGACAAGGTCGCTGACCAGATCAGTGACGCCATCCTCGACGCCATCTTTGCGCAGGACCCGCGCTCGCGCGTGGCCGCCGAGACGCTGTGCAACACCGGCCTGGTGGTGCTGGCCGGCGAGATCACCACCAACGCGCACGTGGACTACATCCAGGTGGCGCGCGACACCATCAAGCGCATCGGCTACGACAACACCGAGTACGGCATCGACTACAAGGGCTGCGCGGTGATGGTCTGCTACGACAAGCAGTCCAACGACATCGCCCAGGGCGTGGACCACGCCAGCGACGACCACCTGAACACTGG
>CAISJH010000631.1 GCA_903885585.1 uncultured beta proteobacterium | reverse complement strand
TGCTGCCAGAAAGCCAAGGAACTGAGCCAGTACCGGGTCATCATCGTTGGATGCCTCGATGCGCCTCAGCACCACCTCGCCGCCGGGGCGAATGGTGTAGTGAATCTTGTCGCGCTTGCCCAGCTTGAGGGCGCGACGCACAGTTTCTGGCACCGTGGTCTGGTATCTGTCGGTGAGTGTGGATTCGACTTCAAGTGTGGCAGACATATCAGTTTCCTACGGCCTCAGGTTGATACTTGAATAGTAATGCACCCGCATTGTCTTGTCAATGCGATTGCATTACCTACAAGAAAAACGAAACCAGATCAGGCGCACACAGGAAATCCATCACCTATACGGGCCGTTCGGGGGGGCGCGATGACCCCTCCGAAGTGGTCACCCTGTCCCGGAACCAGAAGGCGAACCGGATCCATCAGCCCCAGAGTTCGCGGCTGGCGATTTCGGCGCCTTCTGCCATGCTGGCGAGCTTGGCAAAGCAGATCGGGGGGTGGATGGCGCCAAAGCCGGCGAAGGTGCCGAAACCGCAGTCGGTGGCGGCCATCACGCGGTCGCGGCCGACGATGTTGGCGTAGGTGAGCAGTCGCTGCGCCACCAGGCGCGGGTGCTCGATGAAGTTGTTGACCGAGTCCAGCACGCCGGGCGCCAGTACCTTGTGGTCGGCGATTTTGCCCTCGCGGCCCGCCTTGGCCCAGACTTCCCACTCGTGCGCATGGCGCGGGTTGGCGCCCTCGAACAGCACGGTGGCGGGCTTGGCCTTGAGCACCACGTCGATGATTTTCTCCAGCCCGATGTCGAAGTGGTGCGGGCCTTCGTAATTGCCCCAGCAGACGTGCATGCGGATGCGCTCGGCCGGGATGTTGCGCAGGGCGTGGTTGAGCGCCTCCACCTGCAGGTGGGCATTGCGCAGGAATTCGTTGTCGTCCACGTCACGGAACTTGATGTGCCGGCCCATGGCCAGATCCGGCGAGTCGATCTGCAGGTCCAAGCCTGCGGCCACGATGGCCTCGTACTCGGTGGCCATGGCCTCGGCCAGCGCCTGCAGGTACTGCTCGGTGGTGGCGTAGTAGCGGTTGGGCTGGAACACGGCAATCACGCCGGGTGAGGCGCTGTTCATGAAAGCGCGCACGGGCGGCGTAGCAGCACTGCCTGCTGCCGCAACCGCGGCCTGAAGGTTGGCAATGTCCTTGTGCAGACCACTCAGGTCCTTGACGGCAATCGGGCCGGTACACAGGGGCCGCTGGTACTTCGGGGTGGCGCCCAGCTTGGCCAGGCGCTCCTTGAAATCGGGAAAATCGTCCAGATCGCGCGGTGTGGCGCGCGGCATTTCGCCCAGCTCAAAGCCGGTGAGCCGGTGGCGGATGTAGGTGGCGTAGGAGATCTTGCTCATCTCGCCGTCGCTCACCACGTCCACGTGCGAGGCGGCCTGGCGGCCCACCACGTCTGCCACCTCGGCAGCCATGATCTGGTCAAACTCGCTTTCCGTGTAGTTCAGGCCGCTGTCCTGGGCAAACAGCTGCGTGACCACGCGCTCGGGACGCGGCAGGCTGCCGACGTGGGTGGTGAGGAT
>CAISJH010000630.1 GCA_903885585.1 uncultured beta proteobacterium | reverse complement strand
CGGCGCGTCAACTGGCCGCCGATGGCTGGCAGGTGGCCATCCTCTCGTCGTCCGGCCGGGGCGCCGCCCTGGCCGAGGAACTGGGCGGCCTGGGCGTCACCGGCTCCAACCTGCGCACCGAAGACCTGCAGCGCCTGGTGGACGCGGCGATGCAACGCTGGGGCCGCATCGACGCCGTGGTCAACAGTGCCGGGCATGGCCCCAAGGGCGGGCTGCTGGCGATGACCGACGAGGACTGGCAGCTCGGCATGGAGTACTACCTGCTGAACGTGGTGCGCATGGCCCGGCTGGTCACGCCCATCATGCAGCGCCAGGGCTGCGGTGCCTTCGTCAACGTCTCCACCTACGCCGTGTTCGAGCCCGAGGCCGCCTTCCCCACCTCGGGCGTGTTCCGCGCCGGGCTGGCGGCTTTCACCAAGCTCTGGGCCGACCAGTACGCCGCCGAAGGCTTGCGCATGAACAACGTGCTGCCGGGCTTCATCAGCAGCCTGCCTGAGAAAGCCGAGCGCCGCGCCCGCATTCCCATGGGCCGTTACGGCACGCCCGAGGAAGTGGGCCGGCTCATCGCGTTCCTGGCGTCTGACGCCTCGTCCTACATCACGGGGCAGAACATCCGCATCGACGGCGGGATCACGCGCTCGGTATGAGCCCGGACTGTGCGTCTGGTGGCGGCGGTGGCGGTCCTGCGGCCCGGCGCCGGGGAGGCCGCGCGACCCGGAAGGCGCCCGCTGATCCGGCCGCTTCGGGAATTGCCCCCGCGTAAGCCCCCTGCCAGCGCCATCGTATCCAATCAGGGTTTACGCTTACGCTTTTCAGGAGACACAAGATGACGACTCGTGACGTGGTGGTGCTGGGTGCCGTGCGCTCGGCCATCGGATCCTTTGGAGGCTCTCTGTCTGACATCGAACCTGCCGAGCTGGCTGGTACGGTGATGAAGGCAGCGGTGGAACGCTCGGGCGTGGACCCCAAGGTCATCAATTACGTGACCGTGGGCAACACCATCCCCACGGAAAGCCGCTTCCCCTACGTGGCGCGCGTGGCCGCCATCCAGGCCGGTCTGCCCATGGACAGCGTGGCCATGTCGGTCAACCGGCTTTGCTCCTCGGGCCTGCAAGGCATCGTCACCACGGCGCAGAACATCCTGCTGGGCGACTGCGACTACGGCATCGGCGGGGGCGTGGAGGTGATGAGCCGCGGTGGCTACCTGTCGACGGCCATGCGCACCGGCGCTCGCATGGGCGACACCAAGCTCATCGACACCATGGTCGCCACCCTGACCGACCCGTTTGGCGTCGGCCACATGGGCATCACCGCCGAGAACCTGGCGGCCAAGTGGACCATCACGCGCGAGGAGCAGGATGCCCTGGCCGTGGAGAGCCAGCGCCGCGCCGCGGCCGCCATCGCCGAAGGCCGCTTCAAGAGCCAGATCGTCCCCATCGTCAAGCAGACCAAAAAGGGCGAGGTCGTTTTCGACACTGACGAGTACGTCAAGGCCAGCACCACCATGGAGTCGCTGGCCAAGCTCAAGCCCGCCTTCAAGAAGGACGGCACGGTCACCGCCGGCAACGCCTCGGGCATCAACGACGGCGCCGCCTTCTTCGTGCTCGGTGACTCAACCACCGCGGCCAAGGACGGCTACAAGCCCATGGCGCGCCTGGTGTCCTACGCCGTGGCCGGCGTGCCCAACGACGTGATGGGCGAGGGCCCGATCCCCGCCTCCAAGCTCGCGCTGAAGAAGGGCGGCGTGACGCTGGACCAGATGGACGTGATCGAGTCCAACGAGGCCTTCGCGGCGCAGGCCATCGCCGTCTCGCGCGGGTTGGGCCTGGACATGAGCAAGACCAACCCCAACGGCGGCGCCATCGCCCTGGGCCACCCCATCGGCTGCTCAGGTGCCTTCATCGCCACCAAGGCGATCTACGAACTGCACCGGACGGGCGGGCGCTACGCGCTGGTGACGATGTGCATCGGCGGCGGTCAGGGCATCGCCGCCGTGTTCGAGCGCCTGTAAGTCAACGGCCTTCGGCCCCGGGGGCCGCTTCGGCCGGGCGCTTGCGCATCATGCCCCAGCCCTCCATGGTCATCACCGGCTCGCCGTGCTGGTTCAGCACGGTCCAGCG
>CAISJH010000629.1 GCA_903885585.1 uncultured beta proteobacterium | reverse complement strand
TCTTCCTTGACGGTGATCTTCATCGCCTTGGCTGCAGGCTGGAACAGCGCCTTGCTCTGCCCCTCCTGGTAGGCGCCGCCAAAGGACACCACGTTGACGGTCTGGGCGCTCGCGGTGGACACCACGGCGGCCAGCAGGGCGCCGGCCAGCGGCGCTGCAAGGACTCTGATCTTCATGTCTCCTCCTCGGGGGGTGATGGGGCTGTTGTGGGTCAAAGGGTTGAGAAGCTGGGCAGCCGCCCAGCGGCGACGAGAGGGGACCGATCCGGTCCTAGAAACAGTGTCGAAACAATGTGGACACCACGGAAGAGCCACTTTGAACGCTGCCCCATACCGCTTTGAAGAGCGGGCATGGGAGTGCTCGGAAAGGCTGGGCAGGATGTGGGGCGCTGATCACAGGTGTGCATGGGGCTCGCTCAGCTCAGACGGGCCGCCACGCTCTTGACGCGGCAGTAGTTGCGCAAGGCCTCCAGTCCCTTCTCCCGGCCGAAGCCTGAGCGCCGGTTGCCGCCGAAAGGCACCTCGATGCCGCCTGCAAAGTACTCGTTGATATAGACCTGCCCGGCATCCAGATCGCGCGCCATGCGATGGGCCGTGGCGAAGTCGCGCGTGTAGATACCTGCGGCCAGAGCGAAGTCGGTGCCGTTGGCCAAGGCGACGGCCTCCTCGGCGTCGTCGAAGACTTGCACGCACAGCACGGGCCCAAAGATCTCCTGCTGCACGGCCGGATCGTCCGGCGCCAGACTGTCCAGCAGCGTGGGCTCGAAAAACCAGCCGCTACCGCTCGCGGGGTCCGTGGTGGCGCGGCCGCCCGTGACGACCTGCACGCCGCGCTGGCGGGCACGGTCGACATGGCCTGCAATGCGTGCCATCTGCGAGGCCGAGTTCACCGGCCCGAGCCCGGGGTCTGTCAGAGCATGGCCCAGGCTCAGGGCTTGCGCCCGTACAGCCAGGGCCTCCACCATTTGCGCGTGCAACGGTCTGGCCACCACCAACCGCGAACCGGCCGAACAGATCTGCCCGGCGTTCTCGAAGATGGCGCCGAACACGCCGTCCACCGCCTGCGGCACATCGGCGTCGGCCATCACCACCACGGGGGACTTGCCACCCAGCTCGAGCAGCACATGGGTGACGTGGGCCGCCGCCGCGCGCATCACCTCCATGCCCGTGGGCACAGAGCCGGTAAACGTGATGTGGTCGACGTGGGGGTGCGACACCAGCGCAGCCCCTGCTTGTACGCCCGTGCCCGTGACCACGTTGCACACGCCCGGCGGCAGGCCGGCTTCGGTGAGCAACTCGGCCAGCAGCAGCGCCGTGAAAGGCGTGGTCTCGGCCGGCTTGACCACCACCGTGCAGCCGGCCGCCAGTGCCGGCGCCAGCCCGCGGGCCAGTGTGGCCAGGGGATAGTTCCACGGCACCACCTGGGCGCACACGCCCACCGGCTCCAGCACCGTGTAGGCCAGGTGGTCCGCGTCCAGCGGGATGGTGTGGCCCTGCAGCTTGTCGCAGGCGCCGGCGTAGTACTCGAAGGTGCGGGCTGCGGAGGCGACGTCACCGCGCGCCTCAGCCAGCCGCTTGCCCGCGTCCACGCACTCGACCACGGCCAACTGCGGGGCGTGTGCGCGGATCAGCGCCGCCGCACGGGCCAGGATGCGGCCGCGCTCGGCCGGGCTGGTCCGGCGCCAGGGCCCGGCCAGGGCGCGGCGCGCCGCCGCCACGGCGCGGTCGACATCCTGCGCGTCGCCCGCCGCAAAGCATGCGAAGGCCTTGGCGGTGCTCGGATCGAAGGATTCCATGAGGGCACTGCCAGTACCTGGCACCCAGGCGCCGTCGATGTAGTGTCCGTTGGGCAGGCCCGGCAGTACGCCCTTGGCCAGCAAGCCGGCGATGAGCTGCGCCTCCTGCCCCGCCCTCAGGATGGCCGACAGGCTCATGCGCGCTCGCTTTGCTGGTAAGTGGCGCGCTCCAGCCAAGCGGGCTCGATCTCGACGCCCCATCCCGGTTCGCTCGGGATGGTGACGTGGCCGTCCACCACCGTATAGGGCGAGTGGCGGAACAGCCCTTCCTGCCAGGGGTAGTAGTCCGGCCCCTCGATGGACAGCTCCAGGTACTTGCCGGCGTTGGGAATCGCGCCCAGCAGGTGCATGGTGAACAGGGTGACCATGGACAAGTTGGCGCTGTGCGGCGTGCAGGGCAGCCCCGCCTCGGCGGCCATGCGGGCCACGCGCAGCGTGCGGGTGATGCCGCCCATGTAACAGACGTCGGGCTGCACGATGTCCACCGCGCGCATGGCGATCATCTGGCGCCAGGTGGGTATCCAGCAGTCCTGTTCACCGCCGGTGACGTCGATGTCCAGCGCCGCGGTCACGGCCTGGGTCTGCTCCAGCTCCCAGTAGGGGCAGGGCTCTTCGTAGTGGCTGATGCCGTGATCCTGCAGCATGTGGCCCACCTCGATGGCGCGCTCCACCGTGAAGCAGCTGTTGGCGTCCACCATCAGGGCCACGTCCGGGCCGAGGGCGCGCGCCATGGTGGGCACGATCTCCTCCGTGCGGCCGGGCCACTCGTCCACGTTGCGCCCGCACTCGGCGCCCACTCGGAACTTGAAGGCATCGAAGCCCAGGCGGTCGCGCAATTCGCACAGGCGGGCGGCCTCGTCACGCGGGGTGATGTCGCGCTTCATCGAGGAGGCGTAGGCGCGCAGGCGCCGTGGTGTGCCGCCCAGCAGTTCGCACACGCTCTTGCCCTCGAGCTTGCCGCGCAAGTCCCACAAGGCCGTCTCCACCCCACACATGGCGCGGTAAAGCGTGGAGCCCGGGAACTTGTGCTCGCGCTCGAACACATAGTCCACCAGGTCCTCCAGGTCCAGAGCGTCGCGCCCCAGGGCCCAAGGGGCCACCTGGCGGTGCAGGATGGTGCAGGTGATGTCGGCCTGATAGGGCGAGACCTGCCCCCAGCCCTGCGCGCCGTTGTCAGCCGTGACCCGCACGAACCCGACAAACGGGTCGCAGAACGTCTCGATGCGCTGGATCTTCAAGCGACCCCCTGTTCCTCATTCCTTGTGGACCATGGCTTCAAGCGCAACGCCTGGCGTGGCACCCTTAGCATGGCCACATGATGCGGACAGAAATGGACCACCTGAAAGGTCCATTTTGAACATTCCGTGATACCGTTTGAACACGGTCTACTCCGAATTTGGGAGGCTTGAGGATGGTCAAGCGCGCGGGCGGGGCGCTGCTCCTGTCGATACGCCTTGAGCACGGCTCTTCCAGGCCGGTCAGCACGCAGTTGCACGTAGGCTTGCGTGAGCTGATCCTGTCCGGGAGCATCGCAGCGGGCCAGCGCTTGCCGGCCAGCCGCACGCTGGCGCGCGATCTTGCCGTGTCACGCACCACGGTGATCGAGGCCTTTGACCGCCTGACCGCAGAGGGCCTGATCGAGTCAAGGGTTGGCGCAGGCACCTACGTGACCCGTGCTCTCGAAGCACCGCGTCCCATGACAGCGGCTGCAACCCCCGAGCCCGACGTCTCCCCGCCGCGCCTGTCGCACGCTACCGAGCGCTCGCTGGAGCTCTTCGGCCAGCGTCAGCGCCTGCCGGCCATCCCCCGTGCCTTCACGACGGCGCTGCCCGCCTTTGATGCGTTCCCGATGGCACAGTGGGCGCGGCTTTCCGCCAAGCACTGGCGGCGCGGCCGTGACGAAGTCATGGGCTACGGTGAGCCCTTCGGTCACCCGGGCCTGCGCCGGGCCATCGCGTCTCACCTGCGCGCCAACCGCGGCATCGTGTGCGACGCCGAGCAGATCTTCATCGTCAGTGGTGCTCAGCAAGCGTTCTCGCTGACGGCCTCGTTGTTGCTGAACCCCGGCGACCCTGTCTGGTTCGAGAACCCGGGCGCAATAGGGGCGCGCAACAGTCTCATTGCTGCCGGTGCAGAGCTGCTGCCCGTGCCGGTGGATGAGCAGGGCTTGCGGGTGGAGGAGGCCCTGGCGCGCTGCCCTGGCTTTGCGATGGCCTTCGTCACCCCCTCGCACCAGCAACCGCTGGGCGTGGTGATGAGCCTGGAGCGCCGCTTTGCACTGCTGCACGCGGCCGAGCAGGCCGGTGCATGGGTCATCGAGGACGATTACGACGGCGAGTTCTCCTTCGGCGGCACGCCCCTGCCCACGCTCAAGAGCATCGACACCACGGGTCGGGTCATCTACGTGGGCACCTTCAGCAAGTCGTTGTTCCCGTCCCTTCGTCTGGGCTACCTGCTGGTACCTCCCTCGCTGGTGGGTACCGTCAAGGCCCTGATGAGCCAGCTGCTGCAGGGCGTTCCCACCGTCGTGCAGGCTGTTGTGGCCGAGTTCATCGACGAAGGACACTTTTCTTCGCACTTGCGCCGTATGCGGCGCATCTACGCCGAGCGGCATGACGCGCTGTGCGCGGCAGCCAGGCGACGCCTGGCCGGTCTTCTGGAAGTGGTGCCTAGCCACAGCGGGCTGCACACCATTGCGCGCTTTCAGGCCGCCCTGTCCGAGCAGGCCGTGGTCGAGGCCGCGCGCCAGCGGGCGATCACGGTCTCTGCGATCGCTCGCTTCTCGCTGACGCCGCCCTCAGGCGGCGGTGCCGGTGGTCTGGTCCTGGGCTTCGGAGCCGTTCGCCCACCTGACATCGAGCAGGGCGTGGAAGTGCTGGGTCAGGTGATGGAGCAGCTCTGCGAGGCACCGGGGCGGCAGCCCACGGCGAGGGGCAAGGCCTGAGCGCGGTCGGCCCTGATGTGCTGTGCTCTTCAGCGGCTATCCACACCAGTGGCCTTGAAGATTGCCCAAAGTGGACCTGCCCGCTGAAGGTCCGGGTATGTCAACCTTCTTGCTCAAGGACCCGCTGCAGGACGCTCTGCGAGCTGTCTCCTTGCAGCGTTGCCCCCTCCCGGGCCCGTCTTTGCTTTTGAAGTGAACACATTCGACTACATCATCGTGGGAGCTGGCACGGCCGGGTGCGTGCTGGCCGAGCGCCTGACCGCCAGCGGCCGCCACAAGGTACTGCTCTTGGAGGCCGGCCCCAGCGACGAGCGCTTCTTCGTACGCATGCCCATCGGCTACGGGCGCTGCTTCTACGATCCGGCCATCAACTGGATGTACCGCACCGAGCCTGAACCGGCCCTGGCCGGGCGCAGCGGCTACTGGCCGCGCGGCAAGCTGCTGGGGGGCTCGGGCACCATCAACGCCATGGTGGCGCTGCGTGGCCACCCTGCGGATTTCGAGGAGTGGGCCGCGCTGGGCAACCCGGGTTGGGGATGGCGCGACGTGCTGCCCTACTTCCGCAAGCTTGAAGACAGCCCCTTCGGCCCGAGCGCCGAGCGCGGCAGCGGCGGGCCGATGAAGGTGGCCGATGTCAGCGCGCAGACGCACCCGCTGTGCAACGCGTTCCTGCAGGCCTGCGAGCAAGCCGGGCTGCCGCGCAGCGCCGACCTCAACGGCGTCAACAGCGAAGGTGTGGCGCATTACCAGATCAGCGTGCACGGCGGGCGGCGCGTCTCCACCGCCACCGCCTACCTGCGCCCGGCCATGGAGCGCGCGCAGCTGCAGGTGCAGACGCTGGCGCAGGTGCAGCGCATCGGCTTCGAGGGACGGCGCGCCACGCAAGTCCACTACACCGTGGGTGGCGAGCTGCGGCAGGCGCGTGCTGCGCGCGAAGTCATCCTGTGCGCCGGTGCCATCAACACGCCCCAACTGCTGCAGCTGTCCGGGGTGGGGCCGGCCGAGCATCTCTCGTCGCTGGGCATCGCGGTGGTGCATGACAGCCCGGCGGTGGGCCGCCACCTGCAGGACCACCTGTGCATCGACCACCTGTACCGGGCCCGCGTGCCTACCCTCAATGAACAGCTGCGCCCTTGGCACGGCAAGCTCCGCGTAGGCCTGCAGTACTTGCTCACGCGCGGGGGCCCACTGGCCCTGTCGGTCAACCAGGCCGGTGGTTTCGTGCGTTCCCGCCCCGGGCTTTCCCGGCCCGACATGCAGCTGTACTTCTCGCCACTGTCCTACACCCGCTCGCCGCCAGGCAAGCGGCCGCTGATGAACCCGGACCCCTTCCCCGGCTTCATGCTCAGTGCTCAGCCCTGCCGGCCAGGCAGCCGTGGCCATGTGGAACTGCGCTCGCCCGACGCCCTGCAGGCGCCACGCATCGTGCCCAACTCACTGTCGGACCCGAACGACCTTGAGGACCTGCTGCACGGTGCGGCCTTGCTGAGGCGCCTGGCGGCCACGCCGGCCCTGGCCGGTCTGGTGGCGCAGGAGATGCAGCCTGGGCCCTCGGTGCAAACGCGCGAGCAGATGATCGAGGACATCCGGGCTCGGTGCTCCACGGTCTTTCACCCGGTCAGCACCTGCCGCATGGGGCCGGACCCGGCACAGTCCGTCGTCGACACCCGGCTGCGCGTGCACGGCCTGGCCGGCCTGCGCATCGTGGACGCCTCGGTCTTCCCCACCGTCACCTCCGGCAACACCAACATGCCTGTGGTCATGGTGGCCGAAAAGGCGGCCGATCTCCTGCTGGCAGACGCGACGCTGAATCCATGAGCCCATGAACCCATGACCCCGCCCACACCCCCCCAACCCACGCAGGATGGCGCCCTGGGCGCCCCCTTCACCGCCGACGCCAAACTCCAACCCTACTGGTGGGAGACCACGCCGCGCCCGGCGCTGCCCATCCTGCCCGCCCCCACCGAGGTGGATGTGGCCGTCATCGGCTCGGGCTACACCGGGCTGCAGGCCGCGTTGCAGACCGCGCGCGGCGGGCGCCACACGGCCGTCTTCGATGCCGAGGACGCTGGGTGGGGCTGCAGTTCGCGCAACGGCGGCCAGGTCTCCACCAGCGTCAAGCCCACGTTGGACACGCTGACGCGCCGCCATGGGCCGCAGAAGGCCCAGGACATCCTGGCCGAGGGCCGGCAGTCGCTGGCCTACCTGGGGGAGTTCGTGCAGCGCGAGGGTATCGACTGCAGCTTCGGCGTGGTGGGCCGCTTCCACGCCGCCCACAACGAAGCGCAGTTTCGCCAGCTCGCGCGCAAGGTCGAGCACCGCGCCCCGGGGCCTGGCGTCGACGCGTACCTGGTGCCCCGTTCGGAGCAGCGCGCGGAGATCGGCACCGACAGTTACCACGGCGGCGTCGTCTACACGCGCCACGCCAGCGTGGACCCGGCGCGTTACCACCAGGGGCTGCTGCAGCGGGTGCAGGCCGCCGGTGCCCTGGTGCTGCCCCGCTGCCCTGTGCTGGGCCTGGAGCGCGACGGCGCACGCTTCAAGCTCACCACGGCGCGGGGCACCACCCTGGCGCGCGACGTGGTGGTGGCCACCAACGGCTACACCGGCGCACTCACGCCCTGGCTGCGCCGGCGTGTCATTCCGATCGGCAGCTACATCATCGCCACCGAGGAGATGCCGCGGGAGCAGGTGGCCGCGCTCATCCCGCACAACCGCATCGTCAGCGACACGCGCAAGGTCGTCTTCTATTACCGCGCCTCGCCCGACCAGCGGCGCATCGTCTTCGGCGGCCGGGTGTCCTTCAACGAGACCGACCCGCGCGTCAGCGGGCCCATCCTGTACCGCGACCTGGTCGGCATCTTCCCGGCCTTGGCCTCGGTGCGCATCAGCCACTCCTGGTGCGGCTTCGTGGCCTACACCTTCGACGAGATGATGCATCTGGGCCGCCACGAGGGCATCCACTACGCCATGGGCTACTGCGGCTCGGGCGTGGGCATGGGCAGCTACCTGGGCATGCGCATCGGGCAGCAGGTGCTGGGGCTGGAGGAGGGGCGCACGGCGTTTGACGGCCTGGCCTTCCCCACCCGCCCGCTGTACACGGGCAAGCCCTGGTTCCTGGCCCCCAGCATCCGCTACTACCGCTGGCGCGACCGCATGCCATGGTGAGTGCCAACCCCTCGTTCGAGGCCCTGGCGCCTCTCCCCCTGCTGCCTGAAAGCCAGCGCAAGCGGGTGGTCGTCGTTGGGGCCGGCATCGTCGGCATGTCTTGCGCGCTGTGGCTGCAGCGTGCCGGCCATGCCGTGACGGTGTGCGACCCCACGCCGCCCCTGCCGGGTGTGGGCTACGAGGCAGCGGCGAGCTTCGGCAACTCCTGCACCATTGCCTACGGCGCCGTGCTGCCCGTGGCCATGCCTGGCATCACCGCGGCCGTGCCGCGCATGCTGAGCAACCGCGACGGCCCGCTGTCGCTGTTCTGGGGGGACGTGCCCGGCCTGCTGCCCTGGCTGTGGTCCTTCATCCGGGCCAGCCGGCCCAGTGAGGTGCAGCGCATCACGGCGGTGCTGGGGCAGCTCATCCGCCTGACTGCCGCAGGCCTGGAGCCGCTCATCGAGCAGGCCGGGCTGCAGGCGCGTGTGCGCCGCACCGGCTGCCTGTACGTGTACCGCACGGCGGAGCAGTTCGAGGCATCCCAGGCCACCTTGCAGATGCGGGCCGAGCAGGGCGTGCGCATGCAGGTGCTGCAGGCCGCGCAGCTGCGAGTGGAGGAGCCGGGTCTCAAGCCCGACTACGCCCGGGCAGTGCGCTTCCTGGACACCTGCAGCCTGGACGACCCGCACCATTTCATGATCGGCCTGGCGCAGGACTTCCAGCGTCGGGGCGGCACCGTGGTGCAGGCGGCGGTGGAGGCCGTCAGCCGCCAGGGCGAGGCCCGCGCGGCGATCGCGGGCGGGCAGGTTGTGGCCCAGGGCGACCTCGTCGTGATCGCCGCCGGGGCTCGCTCAGGCCGCTTGGCCGCCAGCCTGGGCGACCGCATCCGGCTGGACGCCGAGCGGGGCTACCACGTGCTGTTCCCCCAGGACGGCCACCGTCTGAACTCGCCCGTGTGCGACCCTGAAGTCGGTTTCTACCTGACGCCGCTGGGCGAGGGGCTGAGGGCTGCGGGTACGGTGGAGCTGGGCGGGTTGGGGAAGCCGCTGCGGCCGCACCGCACGGCCATGATCGAGCGCGTCAGCCGCCGCCTGGTGCCGGGCCTGGGCCCCGCAGGCCGCACCTGGCTGGGTTTTCGCCCCTCGATGCCCGACTCGCTGCCCGTCATCGGCCGCTCGCCCAGCGACCCCCAGGTCATCCACGCCTTCGGCCATGGCCACGTCGGCCTGACGCTGGGCGGCATCACCGGCCGCCTCGTGGCCGAACTGGCCAGCGGCGTGCCCACCTCGATGGACCTTGCGCCGCTGGCGCCGCACAGGTTCTGAGGGACAGTCGCTCGAATGGGCTTGCCAGGGCCG
>CAISJH010000628.1 GCA_903885585.1 uncultured beta proteobacterium | reverse complement strand
TGCGTATGTACCACCCCAGGCCTGAGGTGAAGACCTGGCACATTCCAGCTGTACAGAAGATGCCCCTCTGCCCGGCGTCAACTATCCTGAGCTGTCAGCGTCAACTATCTTGAGCGGTGCGGTCGGGCGTTGATCATTGGGCTTGGGTTGCGCTGCGTTGCCGGCGAGCCGGCAACGCAGCGCGGCGTCGGTAGCTGTCCACGTTCATCTCCAGGATGGTCGAGTGGTGGACCAGGCGGTCCACGGCCGCCACGGTCATGGCCTTGTCGGGGAACACCTCGTCCCAAGCCGAGAACGGCGCGTTGGCGGTGATGGCGATGCTCTTGCGCTCGTAGCGCTCGGCGATCAGCTCGAACAGCACCGATGTCTCGGCTTGGTCGCGTCGGGCGTAGCTGAAGTCGTCCAGCACGATCAGGTCGAAGCGGTCGAGCTTGGACAACTCCGCAGGCAACCGTAGATCGCGCCGGGCGGCCTGCAGCCGCTGTACCAGCTCACTCGTGCGCACGAACAGCACCTTCAGCCCGCGGTCGATCAGGGCATGGCCGATGCCTGCCAGCAGATGTGTCTTGCCTGTGCCTGGCGGGCCGAAGGCGAGCAAGTTGTGTCCCTGAGTGATCCACGAGTCGGCATCGGCCAGAGCCATTACATGCGCCTTGGATACGCCGGGTACTGCAGCGAACTCGAACGTAGCCAGACTCTTGCCCGGCGGCAGACCGCTGTCGGCCCTGGCCCGTGCCAGACGTCTGGTCTCACGCTCGGCCATCTCGTGGCCCAGCAGCGTGTGCAGCAGGCGCTCTGCCGGCCAGCCTTTACGGTTGGACTGTGCGGCCAGATCTGCCCACAGACGCTTCATGGTGGGCAGCCGTAACTCCGTCAGCATGATCGGCACGGCAGCGCCGGAACTGGCGGTCCCAGTGGCAGTGATCGCGCTGGTCATGCCGCCTCCAGCAGTTCGTCGTACACCGCGGTCGAGGGCAGTTCCACCTGTACGCTGGGCATCGTCGGCGGCCGGGGTGCGAACCGTTCTCGCAGCGCGTCGATGTCGGGTAACTCGTCTATGGCCTGCAGCGTGGCCAGCACCCCGGCAAGTTCGACCACAACGTTGGCTCGGTCAGCCAGGTCCAGCAGTTCGACCATCAGCCGGCATGCGGCGCGCTCGGGCAGCTCGGCGCTGATGTGCTCCCAGGCCTGGGCGTACTCGCTGCGCGGGAACATGGCGTCGCGCAGCACCCAGCGCGCGAAGGCTGCAGGCTTGCGCTTCAGGCTGGGCAGCATATGGCGCCAGTCAATCTTGCGGGGGTGGGGGTTGGCGGCGTTGGCGTACAGCCGCTCACACTCAAACACCTTCACGCCGCCCAGCCAGGCCTCCAGATGCGCGCTGTGCAGCCGAATCTTCAGCCGATGCCCGGCCAGCCGTGAGGGCACGCTGTAGAGCACGTTCTTGGCAGTGAACACGCCGAACTTGCTCGCCCGGGCGTCGACCTCCTCGAAGTCGGCCGTGCGGCGCACGGGCAGCGACTTCAGGCACGCGCGTTCAGCCTCCCAGGCGCGCGCGCAGCGGGCGTTGAGCCGGCGCACGGTCTCCGCTACGAACTGCTCGTAAGCGGCCAGGTCGGTGAACTCGCGGCTACCGCGCAGCAGCAGGGCCTGATCCAGACCTCTCTTCAAACTGCCCTGGCGTGCCTCAATGGCGCCGTTCTCATGGCTGATGCCAGCGTTATTGCGCGTAGGTCGCAGACCATAGTGCTCGCACAAGGCGCTGTACCGCTTGGTCAGCTCTTCTTGCTCGGCCAAGTTGTTGAACGCCGCCGACAGGCTGTCGGTGCGGTGCTCCTCAGGCACGCCGCCGGCCATCCACAGCGCATCCTGTAGCCCGGCAGCCAGCGACTGGAAGCTCTCGCCGCCGAGTACCACTCGCACATGGCGCCAGCCGCTGTGGGCCAGGGCGAATTGGTACAGCCGGTGCGGGAACGCCAGCCCACCCAGGCTGACGTCGAGTTCGTCGGCCACGGTGAAGTCCGACAGGCCCAGACGGCCGGGCGGGTGCTCCTGGGCGAAGTAAAGCTCGCGCTCCTGGCCCTGCTCGGCTCGCCACTGGCTGACGCGTCGCTGCAGCGTGCGCAGCACCGAGTTGCTGAACTGCTCGGGGTGCCGACGCTGCAGTTCCTCCAACAGCGTCACCGCCATCAGCGAGGGCGCGCCTTCGAGTATCGGCACCACCTCCGTGTCCCACACCGCAGCCAGCGGGTCGGCGCGAGTTCGCCAGTGGCGAGATGGTCGTTGCGACGGCAGCACCGTCATCGCCTCCACGCGCCGCGCGCTGGCCACGCTGATACCGGTCTTGGCGGCCGCAGCCTCCTGGCTGTGCTCGCCCCTCAATGCCTTGTACTTGTTCACCTGTAGGTCCGTTATGCGCTTGCCGGGCACCGTGATCGCCTCCCTCTGGATGGCAACCACTGTAGGAACCCAACCGCAAAACGCACCCCGGCGGCGTGCGTCAACCGCTCACGATAGTTGTCGCTGAGCGCTCAAGGTAATTGTCGGCCGCCAGGTATTCGACAGGTTGTAGCTGCGACCTGCCTGCTTTTACAACTGCCAGCCACGATGGGCCAACATCAGGTCGTACCTGAAGTTCCTCAAGGCGCTGAGCGGCGTACAACAGCTGGATCCCGACCACGGTTGGGTCGTTAAAATCATTTGCCTCAAGCTCCAGGGATCCACATGGTTGACGCGACAAGAGCAGAACGCCAAGTGCTGATCCGAAAGATCGAAAAGGCGAGGAATTCCAAGGTTCTTTGCTACCTCACGAGCATGCGTCAAGGGGTGCCGGCGCAGATGAGTGAAGATGCTGTCCGGCAGGTCATGGATTTCTTGCTTCCGATCAAGAAGCGGCCAATCGAAAGGCTTGACCTCTTCCTGTGCAGCAACGGCGGAAACTCGGTCGTTCCGTGGAGACTGGTTGCGCTCTTTCGTGAGTTCGCGAAGGAGTTCAACGTGCTCATCCCGTACAGGGCCTACAGTGCCGCGACGATTCTCTCGCTCGGTGCCGACAACATCGTCATGCACCCGTTCGCTGAACTTGGGCCTATCGACCCGACGGTATCTAACGATTTCAACCCGATCGAAGATCAGTCGGGCCGTCGCTTGGGCATCAGCGTTGAAGACGTGAAGGCCTACATTACCTTCGTGAAGTCAACCGTTGGCATTACCCATGAAGATGAGCTGGTGAAGGCGCTGGAAATCTTGGCCACCAAGGTTCATCCCCTTGCCCTGGGTAACGTCGAGCGCTTCTTGTCTCAGTCGCGCATGATGGGGCGGAAGATCTTGAAGACTCACATGCCGGAAGAGCGGCACGATCACGTAATCAACGAGATCATTGAAAACTTGGCGTCTCGCCTGTTTTTCCATGGGCACCCCATCAACCGACGTGAGGCCAAGGAACAGCTACAACTCAAGGTGGTGCATCCGAGCGCGACGCTGGAGGCGGATCTCTGGGAACTATATCGACTCTACGAAGACTGCTTCGAAAGCCAGGCGCCATTCAACCCCATGGCGATGATGAATAAGGCTCGACTTGCTGCCGCCACGCAAGGGCAGCCACTCGGCAGTTTGACCTGCACGCTCAAGCACGCCGTCGTTGAAGACGGAACTGCGACACGATGGTTCGAAACCGAACGCCAGTACATCGAAGCAGTCATCATGGGGCCTGCTGGCGCCATGCCGGGCGGTCTCAGAGAGGAGCTGCTGTCAGAAGGTTGGTCCAGTTAGTCGGGACACGTGGCACCACTGCAGGGCCACCGACCGTCGAACTAGGCAGGACGGGGTGCTCCAGGGCGTGTGTGCGCCCCATGGGAAGCTTAGGCAACGTGGACCCTACTTCTGCAGGTGACGAGCTGACCCCGCCGTCAACAGCGCCATACACCATAGTGGCGCGGTACAGTTTTTCGGCGGGGAGAATCTTCATGATTGAGCCTGCAGTTGACCACGAATCAGCGGGTAACCTTAGCACGTGAACCTGACAGGAATGCGTGAGAAAAGCCTCCCCAAGTCACTTGGAATTCTCGCGCGAGTAGCCACAGGGCGAAGGCGTCCCAACGGTTTCCCGCGTGGAGAGGACGCCGGTGGGCCTGCGCCAAGTCATCACGGTTGTCGCCAAAGGCTGCTTCCGACCCTCAGGACTGACGACTAAACGGCTGCGCCCGCCGAAACCAGTCTCTTAAGCCCTGGCTTGGCCGCTCCACGGTTTTACCTGCTTGGATCTCTCAAGTCAGCTGTTCCTTTAAGACGACACGGTTGGGATGTCTAGGAGTGGAGCTTGAACTCGTGCGGGGTCATGTAGTGCTGCTTCGGGGGCGTACGGTGTCGCGGGTGTCGTTGCCCAAATCTGAAAGCTGCATCGTGCAGCGGACTCTTGCGCGTGTGGGGGGCTGAGGCGCCGGGTCGCCCCTAACGGACTTGGCCTACGGCTTTGTCCTTGATGGCGGGCATTGAGCGGGCCAGCACACTTGGTCAACTATCGCTGCCAACCAGCCCCACCGAGATCGCGGTCCGTCTCACACCTCGTCAATAAGGGTCACCCAGCAGATCCCGCCGCAACGCCCTCACGCACAAACCGCTGCTCCGTCAAGTTCACGCCCCACTGCGCCCCGGAGTACTCCTCGGCCAGGTGAAATCCGTTGCGCTCGTAGAGATGCCTGGCCGCATCCAGGCCCTTGAAGGTCCACAGGACCGTGCGGGTGAAACGCTCCTGATCGACGAAATCGATGACCCTGCGCAGCAGTGCGCTGCCCACGCCTTGCCCGCGGCAGCCGTCATCCAGGATGAACCAGCGCAAGTGAGCCTGGCCGGCACCGAGATCCTCGCTGTCGATCGCGAGGGAGCCCACGATCTGCCCGTTCTGGCCCGCCGTCGTGGCCAGCCATAGACGGTTTCGAGAGTTCTGCAAGCGCGGCAAGAACTCGGTCAGTCCTTCGGCCACCTTGCGCTCAAACACTTCGCCCATGCCGTGCTCTCTGGCGTAGTAGCCCGCGTG
>CAISJH010000627.1 GCA_903885585.1 uncultured beta proteobacterium | reverse complement strand
GCTCGTCAGGAAGCAAGAGCGACCCCTATGCGGTCTTCCAGCGCATGCTAGAGCGTGGACACCCGCCAGATGACTGGGGAGCGCTGATGTCATCGAGCCATTCCGACTGGCAAAAGTGACCGAGCCCCTGTAGCACATCGAAGGGTAGAGCTACCCAGATCAGCACCCGCGAATGGTCGCTTCAAGGCCGGCATCTTGAGTAGGCCCTTTGCTGATCGATGTCGGCTCAAGCTGCAGAGCAGCCCCACAGATCAAGATCTACAGACATCCTCGGAAACCGAGGATCACCCCAGCGACTCAATCCCAGTAGTTGGCACTGCGCCCCCCTCCCGCTCAAAACGCTGCTCCACCAAGTTCACGCCCCACTGCGCCCCGGCGTACTCCTCCGCCAACCGAAAGCCGTGTCGCTCGTAGAGATGCCGGGCAGCATCCAAGCCCTGGAAGGTCCACAGGACCGTGCGGGTGAACCGCTCCTGATCCACGAACTCGATAGCCCTGTGCAGCAGTGCGCTGCCCAAGCCTTGCCCGCGGCAGCCGTCATCCAGGATGAACCAGCGCAGGTGGGCCTGGCCGGCACCGAGATCCTCGCCGTCGATTGCGATGGAGCCCACGATCTGCCCGTTCTGGCCCGCCGTCGTGGCCAGCCACAGCCGGTTTCTCGGGTTCTGTAAGCGTGGCAAGAACTGCGTCAGCCCCTCGGCGACCTTGTGCTCGAACACCGCGCCCATGCCGTGATCTCTGGAGTAGTAGCTCGCGTGCATGGCGACGATCCGCTCCAGCGCTGCGGGTGCAGCGCCCTCGAGGACCTGAAATCGGTCTGTGTCCATCGTCATCCGGGATGGCTCCAGTTCCTCATGATGTCAACGCCGATGGTGCCTGGGCCGCACTGCCCTCACCCGCCATTGGTCGGCCCACCAGAAACGCCCACAGCCTCACCATCGCCCAGGTGTCAAGCCGGCAATAGGTCAGCAACTGCTGGCGCAACTCTTCCTTGCGCGGTGGCGAGGTATCGGGGTCGGTGGCTTCAAGGTAGGCGTCCACCGCCATCTGGCCGTCGGCCACGCCCTCGAGTTGGGAGTGGTCCGCTCCGCCGCCGAGCGTGGGCAACACGCTCTTCAGACCCCACTTGCCCTGCTGAGCAGGGTGGTAGTAGTGCTGCTCGGTCACCGGCTTCAAGTCCACGAGTCGATGTCGGAGCGCCCTCAGGCTGTCTTCCAGGTCGGAGAACCGGGCGGCCAGGCTGGAGATCACCTGGCCCTCGAAGCCGGCGTTGTAGACGAAGACCGGCCCGGCTGTGCCGCACACCCGCACCAAGCTCTGGGCGAAGGCCAGGCTCGGGTCTTCGCCGCTGAGATCGATGAAATCGTCATGCCCTACCCGCCCGTCCTCGTGCAGCGTGTGCAGGCTGAACTGGAAAGGCACCTGCTGGTAAGGCCGGCTGCCGGGCCAGACCGGCACGGGCCGCGCCGCCGCCTCGAAGTCCAGGAACCGCAGCGTGCCGGTATGGGGTGCCAGGGCCTTACGGGCACCCTCGGCATCGAACCACGCCTGGCCTGACAACGTGGCGTGCTTCACGCGGCGCTGCGTGGCGTTGAGCAGTTCATCCGGCACCTCAGCCATGTCGGCCACGCCGCCGCTGCGCAGAAACTCCTTCAGAACCTTGCGCTGCACCCTGGGCAGCCAGTGAACGGCGTTCTGAGCCTGGGTCTGACCCCGGCCGCAGTGCGCGGTGAACGGACAGGTGAAAGGCGTGGAGCAGTGCTCCCCCATGCTTACCTCGGGCTCGTACGGCCTGGCCGCCACGGCCTGTCCGCCGTCGATCCAGCCCTGCACCTCCTGGCCGCGTGCAGTTGCAGCCTCCAGGCCTTCCTCGTAGCGAAGCAATCCTGCGTAGTCGCCGCCGCCGGGGTAGGTCCAGCGGGTGTCCAGGCAGGCCACAGAAGCACTGGTCAATTCCACCCCAGCTGAGCGCAGCACATGCACCTGCACGGCCAGGTCGTCCAAGTGATACGGCTTGACGCTGCCAGACGACTTCACCTCCACCAGGCGCCAGCCCGTACTGACTCCATCGGTACTCAAGTCCGGCAGCAGCAGGTCCACGAAAACGATCGCGCCCTTGGCTGCGAAACCCGCCTCGAAGAGGGGGCGTCGCTCGCTCAGGGCCTTGGTGGAGTCGCGCAGCACGGCCTCGAAGCCATCCCGCTGGGCGTCAAAGAGGATGCCCTGCCCTTTGGGATCGGCCAATTGCCGGGCCAGCTCACCTACTCGGTGCCCTGCATCGAAGCGCGCCTGCTGCTGCACCGAGACCTCGATCAGGTCACGTCGATGGATCTCCAGCCACAGGCGCCGCTCGCACTGGCGGTAGGCCAGCAGGCGGGATTTGGAGAGCTTGAAGCCGTCGTGCATGGAGTACGGGAAACGGTTCCGGATCCGGTGCGGGCCGCACAGCTCACTCGAGGCAGCCTGCGTCGCTGAATGTCGCACACAGATCGCCTTGGTCAGGCACCTGCCGTTTAAGGTGGTGGGGAGGTTGAGGGGAATTGCCGATCTGACACGCTAAGGGCTGCTAGGGCTGCTGCGACTGTCATTCAGCCTCCGTGTGAACCCTGGCCGTGCGCTATCAGTTGGAAGACGACTGCCACTGACCACTGAAGCGCCGTAGCCAGCACCTGCCTTACGTCCGGGGCACTTCAGCTGATGATCCTGCGAGCCGCCTCGGCGGCCCAAGCCCGATACGTCGCCTCTCCTGGATGAAATCCGTCACGAGCCAGCGCACCCGGAAGCCTAGAAGGCGGCAGGTGGAGGATCTGGCAGTGTTGTTGATTACGCAATGCCTGCGTCAGCGCCGCATTGAACAGCGCCGCGCGCTGGCCCATCACTGCGCGCAAGGGCTGGGGCATGGCGAGCATCTCGCCCATGGGTGGTACAGCCCCGACCAGCACGTGACGGACCCCAAAGCGCTCCTTCAACAAGGTGAGCAGAGCACGC
>CAISJH010000626.1 GCA_903885585.1 uncultured beta proteobacterium | reverse complement strand
CAGCACCCCGTCCACCCCATGGCTGCCGAGCCAGATGCCGCGGCTGGCCTCGCGCCGGCTCATCACCCGCACCACCAGCCAGGCCAGGCCGATGCAAGCGGCGAGCACACCCGCCTCCACCAGCGCCGATGGCTTGCCCAGGGCTTGCAGCAGGTCTGCCAGGTTGGCCGGCGTCAGGTCTTCTTGCAGGCGGGCAGAAAAGCTGCTGCTTCTGGCCGTCATGGCAGTGCCCTTTGCAGGGCAGCGCTGTTCGCGGGCGAGGGCCTCCGCCGAGCCATCACGCTGCCACCCCCGCCAGCTCGCGCAAATGCGCGGCCACACTGCGCGCCAGCGCACTCAGGTGGTAGCCGCCCTCCAGGCAGGAGACGATGCGACCCTGCGCGTGGGCACTGGCCACATCCATCAGGCGGCGGGTCATCCAGGCGTAGTCGGCCTCCACCAGGCCCATCTGCCCGAGCTCGTCCTCGCGGTGGGCATCAAAGCCGGCGGAGATGAACAGCATCTGCGGCTTGAAGGCTTCCAGGGCCGGCATCCACTGTTGCTCGATCAGCTCACGCACGGCCGCCCCGCGCGTGTAGGGCGCCACGGGCACGTTGACCATGTTCGTGCCTTTGGGCACGGCGCCGCTGTAGGGGTACAGCGGGTGCTGGAAGAAGCTGCACATCAGGATGCGCTCGTCCCCAGCCACAATGTCCTCGGTGCCGTTGCCGTGGTGCACGTCGAAGTCGATGATGGCCACGCGCTCCAGCCCGCGCACGTCCAGTGCATGACGCGCTGCCACGGCCACGTTGTTGAAGAAGCAAAAACCCATGGCGGTGTCACGCGTGGCATGGTGGCCGGGCGGGCGCACGGCGCAGAAGGCGTTCTCTGCGCTGCCGTCGATCACGGCATCGGTGGCCGCCAGGGCGGCGCCCGCGCCCTTCAGCGCTGCAGCGGCGGTGGCCGGACACACGCTGGTGTCCGGGTCCACCGCACGGGCTTGGCCACTGGCCGCGGACTGCTGCATCAACTCGCGAATCTCCTGCACGTAGCCCACCGAGTGGGCACGGGCCAGGGCATCGTCGGCTGCAGTTGGCGCCTCGCGGTGGTCCAGCGCCAGGTCCAGACCCGTGGCGCGCAGCAAGTCGTGGATGGCATCCAGGCGCTGAGGGCATTCCGGATGGCCCGGACCCATGTCGTGGCCGCGGCACTCTGGCGGGGCATAGAAGGCTGTGCTCATGGGGATGAAGTGTCGCGCAGGGTGACGACAGGGGGTATGGCCCATGTCAAGCCTGACGGCCGGGGGAATTCAGTTAACGTGCTCCTGATGGACATGCTCGTTGCTCAACGCCTCACCCGCCTGGTCGACCAGGTCGACTCGATCATCGTGGGCAAGCGCGACCGCATCGAGGACTGCGTGGCCTGCCTGGTGGCCGGCGGCCACCTGCTGATCGAGGACGTGCCCGGGGTCGGCAAGACCACGCTGGCCCAGGCCCTGGCGGTCTCGCTGGGTCTGCGCTTCTCACGCGTGCAGTTCACGGCCGACCTCATGCCCAGCGATCTGGTGGGCGTGAGCGTGTTCGAGCGCGGCCGCGAAGCCTTCGTCTTCCACCCCGGCCCCGTGTTCACGCAGGTGCTGCTGGCCGACGAGATCAACCGCGCCGGTCCGCGCACGCAGAGCGCGTTGCTGGAGGCGATGGAGGAGCGCCAGGTCTCGGTGGACAACGCCACGCGAGAACTGCCCAGCCCCTTTTTCGTGGTGGCCACGCAGAACCCCATGGAGCAGATCGGCACCTATCCGCTGCCAGAGAGCCAGCTGGACCGCTTTCTGATGTGCATCACGCTGGGCTACCCCGACCGGCAGGCCGAGCGCGCTCTGCTGGCCGGTGAAGACCGCCGCGCCGCGCTGGCCACACTGCGGGCGGTGATGACACCAGAAGACCTGCAGCAGGTGCAGGCCGCAGCCGCGAAGGTGACGGTCTCCGGCGCGCTTCTGGACTACCTGCAAGCGCTGGTGGAAGCCACCCGCTCGGGGCGCTGGTTCGTCCAGGGCCTGAGCCCCAGGGCAGCCCTCGCCGT
>CAISJH010000625.1 GCA_903885585.1 uncultured beta proteobacterium | reverse complement strand
GTGGCCTGGGGCAGTCTGGGCATTGCCGTGGTCCTGTCCATGCTGTGTGCGCTGGCAGTGGCCGCGGCCTGGGCGCTGTACCCGCCGGCCCGGGTGGCCGCCCTGGCCCTGCTGCCGCTGTACGTGCTGCTGGGCGGGGCGGTGCAGGTGCTGGGCAACTGGGCGGCGCGGGTGCAGGCCTACCGCAGGCTGTCGCTGTCGCGCATCGCGCAGGCTACGGCCACGGCGCTGTTGTCGCTGGCTTGGGTGCCGCTGTGGGGTGCTGACGCCCTGGGTCTGGTGGTGGCCACGCTGGCCGGGCAGCTCATCGCGCTGGGCGTGCTGGCGCAAGGCCTGCAGCAGACCGGCTTTCGCCACCGCTCTGCCCCGCGTCAGGTGTGGCGGCTGATGCGCCACTTCCGGCGCTTGACGCTGTTCAACGTGCCGCACGTGCTGTCAGACGCCGCGCAAGGCTCGGGCCTGCCCCTGCTGATCGCGCACTTCTTCGGCGCCCCGGCCGCCGCCTACTACGCCTTTTCCACCCGGCTGCTGAAGGCCCCGCTGGGGCTGGTGAGCGGCGCGGTGTCCCAGGTGTACTACCCGCGCGCCGCCAGCCACCGCCACGATGACGAGCGGCTGCGTCGTGACGCGCTGCGCATCCTGGCGGTGTCTACCACCGGGGTGCTGCTGGCCTGGCCGCTGTTGCTGCTGGTGCCGGATGCCGCCTACGCCTGGGCCTTCGGCGCGGCCTGGGCCGAGGTGGGCCAGTACCTGCGGGCCTTGTCGCCGTGGATCCTCTCGGCCTTCGTGGCTGCGCCCTTGAGCGTGCTGTACCTGGTGAAGGAACGCTTCGGGCTGGACTTCTCACTGGGCCTGGCGGGCACGCTGCTGGCCTTCGCCCTGCTGGTGGGCGCGTGGTGGGCGTCGGGCGAGGTGATCGTGACCTTGTGGGTGCTGGCGCTGGGCATGACGGCCTACAACGCGTTGTCCACCTGGTTCGAGTTCCGCTACGTGCTGGGGCCGCGGAGGGTGCATGGCTGACGTCAGGGGCGCCGCTGTGGAGGGCCTGTTCGACGACCTCTTTGACGACCCGGTGCTGCGCTCGGCCTTTGGCCGGGCAGCGGGCCTGCAGGCGCTGGAGCCGCACGGCCTGTTCGAGCAGCGCCGGCTGGGCTTGCGGCGCTGGGAGTGGGCGCCCTACGGCCTCTACGCTCCGGTTTGCGCAGACCGGGAGCGTGCCCAGGCGCTGGCGGGGTTCGTGAGCCGTGCGCCGGGCCGGGCCTCTCAGGTGCGCGTGCAGCTCAACCCGCTGTGCTCCGAGGCCGGGCGCATGGAGGAGCAGGCCGCCGCGCAAGGCTGGCGCGTGCTGCCGCGCGAGACGCACCTGCTGGACCTGCGCCCGGGCCTGGAGGCGCTGCGCCGCGGGTACCACGCCACCAAGCGCAACCAGGTCGCCAAGCCGGTGAAGGTGGACAGCCGCATCGCGCTGGCGCGCACCGAGGCTGACTTGCTGCCCTACTTCGAGGTCTACGCCCATTCCCTGCAGCGCTGGGGTCGTGCAGGTGCCTGGCCCTATCCGCGACAGCTCTTTCTCGACTTGTTGCACAGCCCCGCCGTCCGCATCTGGACCCACCAGGTGCAGGGCCGCCTGGCCTGCGCCGTGGTGATGCTGGAATGCCGCCACCAGGCGTTGTACTGGCAGGGCGTGTCACGCATCGACGAGGACCAGAAGCCGGCCCACCCGATGGTGCGGCTGATGGACACCGTCATACAGGACCTTTGCGCGCGGGGCGTGCCGGTGCTGAACCTGGGCGCGAGTGAGGGGCTGCCGCAGGTGCGGCGCTTCAAGGAGGAGTTCGGCGCCCGGCCCGCGGCCTACAGCACCCTGCAATGGGAGTCCGACGCCTGGCGTTGGTTGCAGGGGCTGCGTGCAAGCGGGATCGGCCGCCGCTGAATCTCGCGTCTGAGTCGGACGTGCAGGTTGGGCGTGTGGTTTGGATGTGCAAGGCGGACCTGTGAAGCGCCTGCGTGAACTGCGCGGCCCCGCCCGGGATAATCCTCGGGTCGCCCGTCAGGGCCCTGGCAGTGCAGGGCAGGTGGGGTCGGCGAGAAGACACAAGCATGAGCGGTGATGTACCGTC
>CAISJH010000624.1 GCA_903885585.1 uncultured beta proteobacterium | reverse complement strand
GTCGAGCCGGGGGCCTGGGACTCGGGGCTGAGCAAGGCCGCTTCCAGCGCCACCAAGCCGGCCACCACGCGGGTCTGGTAGGACAGGAAGGCCACCAGCTGCGCCAGCGCCACGATGGCGGGGTCTGCCAGGCCCGCCGCCTGCAGCGCCTGCAGGGCTGCACGGTCGCCGCGCCGCGGGTCGGTGGTGAGCAGGCCGGCCCAGGTCAGCATGGCCGGCAGTGCAGGTGTGGAAGCATCACCCGGGGGCTCCAGCGCCAGCATGGCGCGGTAGTGCGCGGCCAGCTGGGGGGCCATGGCGGCTTCGCAGCAGCGCACGGCCACACGCAGGCGGTCGGCCGTGGACAGGCCTGGCACAAGCTCGCCCAGCAGGGCGTCGTGGCTGGCCTGCGTGGCGTCCACCACCGTGGCGCGGAAGCGTCGTGCGGTCTGCAGCGCACTGCCGGGTGTCAGGCCCGCGGCGGCGTCGATCACATCGGCCGCCGCCACAGGGCTGCCAGCATCAGCGGGGGTGGTCATGGGACGGTATCTCCAGGAAAGTAAGCAGGCAAAGGCGAAGCCACCCACTCGTCACCCAGCAATTCGGGCTCGGCGTAGGCCTGCATGCGGGCGAAGTGGTGCTCGTGGTCTTCGGCGTAGAGCAGCCCGGCCAGGCCCGAGGCCAGTTGCAAGGCCCCTTCGCTGATGGCGGGGATGTCACCGGTGATCACGCCCATGGACAGGGCCGCGGGGTAGCAGAAGCAGTGGATGCGCTCCAGGCCCGGGCAGGTCTGGCCTTCGCGCACCTGGAACTCGAAGTCCGGGCCCAGGTCCGGCGAGGCGGACAGCTCGGCGTCTTCTTCGCCCGGTGCGGGCGTCCAGCGGTCCTGCCACGGGCGTACGAACGGGGCGATGTAGCGCAGCATGGGCCGCGCCGCCCAGTCGATGGCAAAGCCGGTGGCAAAGATCAGGAAGTCCAGCGCGATGGGCCCGGCAGAGGTACGCACCAGCAGCGCCCCGTCCTGCTCGTGCACGCCCTGCACCGCACAGCCGAGATGGAAGTAGGCATTGGGGTGGGCCGACACACGCAGCGTGCTGTTGTGGGGGGGTGGCACCTGCTGGGTGTGGATGTAGTGACGGATGCGCCACTTGTGCGGGTCGGCCAACCGGGCGTAACCGTGCACGAAACCCGGGCTGCCGGCACCCTTGCCCTTGTTGACGCGCGGCAGGTCGGGCCGCCGCACCAGCAGGTGCACGCGCTGCGCACCGTGCTCCAGCGCGGTGGCCGCGCTGTCCATGGCCGAGGCCCCTGCGCCCACCACGCCCACGCGCAGGCCTCGCAGGGTCTCGTGGTTCAGCTCGTCGGCGGAATGCGCCCAGCGGGTGCGCGGCAGGGCCTGCGTCCAGGGCGGGACCGAGCCGGTGCCGAGCCCGGCGCGGCCCGTGGCCAGCACCAGGCGCCGGGTGTAGGCTTTCAGCGATGACCCGCGGTGCTGAAGGTGCATTTCCACCAGGCCATCGGCCCGCGGCAGCACGTCGGTCACCCGGTGCTCGTTGTGCACCTTCAGCTGCAGAACGCTCCGGTACCAGCGCAGGTAGGCCATCCACTGCAAGCGGGGAATCTTGTCCAGCGCCTCCCACTGCGCCGCGCCGAACTGCGCCTCGAACCAGGCGCGGAAGGTCAGCGATGGCAGGCCCAGCGCCGGCCCGGCCAGCTGCTTGGGGGAACGCAGCGTCTCCATGCGGGCCGTGGTGGCCCAGGGGCCTTCCAGCCCGGCCGGGGCCTCGTCATACAGGGCCACCGCCATGCCACGGTGCTGCAGGGCCGCCGCCAGCGCCAGCCCGGCCATGCCGGCACCGATGATGGCCACGTCGGCCACCGTCTGCCCCTGGTGTTGCAAGGCCGGCGTCCAGCGCGCGGCCGGCAGTTGCAGGCAGGCCATCTCGTAGGCCAGGCGCTGCTCCAGGGCCGCCAGGCCTTGGGCTTGAGGTCCCGTGGGCCCTCCAGACCCAGTAAGCCCAGCGGGCCCGGCAAGGAACGTCATGCCAACGGGGTCATTGCACCGAAATCTTGGCGTCGCGCACCACCCGGCCCCACTTGTCGATCTCGGCAGCCAGGTGGTCGGCCAACTGCTTGGGCGTGCCGCCCAGGGGCGAGGCGCCGATGTCGCTCAGCCGCTTCTTCACGGCGGGGTCGGCCAGCGTGTCGTTCAGCGCGGCGTTCATGCGCTCCAGGGCCACCGCAGGGGTGCCCTTGGGCGCCAGCAGCGCAAACCAGGTGGAAGACATCAGCTTGGGCGCACCCAGCTCGACCATGGTGGGCACGTCGGGCAGGGCGGGTGAGCGCTGCGCCGCCATCACGCCGATGGCCCGCACGCGGCCGGCCTTGACCTGGGAGGCGATGCCCGGGATCAGCTGGAACATCAACTGGATCTCGCCCGAGATCAGGTTGGTGGTGGCGTTGCCGGGGTTGGAGAACGGCACGTGCACCATCTGGGCGCCGTACTCGCGCGAGTAGAGCTCGCCAGCCAAGTGCATGGAGCTACCAATGCCCGTGGAGCCATAACTCAGCTTGCCCGGGTTGGATCGCACGTGTTTCACAAAGTCTTCGACGGTCTTGATCGGCAGGTCGTTGTTGACCACCAGGATGTTGGGCACGTCCGCCACCAGGCCGATCGGGACAAAG
>CAISJH010000623.1 GCA_903885585.1 uncultured beta proteobacterium | reverse complement strand
GACGGTACGGGCAACACCACCAGCGCGTTTGCCGAGTTGGAGGCGCAGCCGTTCAAGCGGCTGACAGCTAACGCTGCGGTCCGGTGGGACAAGTCGGGCAGTTACGAAGGTGAGCTCACGCCCAAGGTGGGCCTGAAGTACGTCGTGGCGCCGCAGTTGCTCATTCGCGGTACCGCAGGCAAGGGCTTCAGGGCGCCCAATGTGGTGGAGACCCTGGGGCAGGGCGGCCTGACCGGCTTTTTCAATGGTTTCCGCGATGAAAAGCGCTGTGATGCGGCGACCAAGATCCGCGACATCCTGGCCACGGGTACGGCCAACGACAAGCTCGACGGCAACTCCGCGTTCTCTTCGGGTTGCTCGGTGTCGGTGCCAGCCGCCGTGTCGTCCAACCCCAACCTCAAGCCGGAACTGTCCACCAACAAGACGCTGGGCCTGGTGTTTGAGCCCTCCAAGAACTTCACGGTGTCTGCGGACTACTTCGAGATCGAGCGCACCAACGAGATTGCTTACCAGGATCCGAACTTCCTCGTGACCAAGGAAGATGACCCGCTCTGGGCCAACTTTGTCCGCCGCGCGCCCATCACGCCCCAGGACGAGTACTGGGCCAGGCGCGCCAACGAGCTGTCGCCCGGAGCCAATCTGTCTTGGCCGCGCGGCCAGTTGATCACGATCTTCCTGGGCTATGACAACCTGCTGAAGACGCGCACCTCTGGGGTTGACGTCGAGGTACGTTCACGCCATAAGTGGGAGGGTGTGGGTGACGTCACCCTGGGGTACAACGCCACGCAGAAGATCCGGGTGCAGAACTGGGATACCGCGACCGGCGCTTACCTGCCCAATCTTGTGGGCCTGTATGGCTACCCCAAGCTCACCTCGGCCTTGAGTGCATCGATTCGGACCCAGAACTGGACCGTGGGGATGCGCTACACCTACACCTCCGAGCAGTCGCTGGCCGGGCAGTTTGACGGCGCTCAATGGTCGGAGCAGAACTGCCCCAAGACCCGCCCCTTGCGAGGAGATCTGCCCTGCACGCTGAACAGCGATGACAGCTACTCCTTCAACTTGGCCTACACCGGGTTCAAGAACACCCGTCTGGCGCTGAACGTCTCCAACCTGTTGGATCAAGAGGCGCCGGTCAATCTGAAGGCGGGCTTCTCCTTGAGGACTTGGTCATACCGGGTGGGTGTCGATCATCGCTTTTAAGCACCTTTGATGCTGAGCAGAAGCCGTTGACCGCGGGGGCGCGGCAATGGCTTTTCGCGATAGGCTTTGGCACGGTCAATCCGGACCCTTGATCAGGACCCTGCCATGCCCCGCCACATCCTCGACGAAGCCCAGCTCCACCCTGCCATCCGCGACCGTGTGGCGCGTCATGAGCGGGCCACCGTTGAGGAAGTGCAAGCCGCGGTGGCGGCGCATCCGGTGGTGGTGGTGGGCATGCGTGCGAACCCCTACCCCGCCAAGGCCCGCCGCCTGCTGGACGCGGCTGGTGTCGTCTACCATTACCTGGAATACGGCGGCTACCTGAGCCATTGGCGCCGCCGCAACGCGCTCAAGTTGTGGACGGGCTGGCCCACCTTTCCGATGATCTTCGTCCAGGGGGTGCTGGTGGGCGGCTTCGATGACCTGAAGAAGCTGCACGACAGTGGCGAGTTGAAGGCGATGCTGGGCTGAGGGCGTTCCAGATCTCGCTGCGTGCACCCGAGCAGGCTGGCATCCCTTGCGGAGGGTGACGGCTTGATGGAGTGCGCCGTTCATGCTGTCTGGCGACGCTTCCATGTGTGTATTGCGGCCATTCGTCGCGTTCTCCTGGACCGCCGGGCTGCGCTGTACACAATCCGCCACATGAAGAGCAGATCCTTGGGTGCACCGCAGCGCGTTTGCATGATCGCCAGTCGCAGCACGGGGATGCTCCGAGCTGCGGGCGTTGCATTGGCCGTGGCAAGCGTCTGCGCGCCATGGGCCGCTCGGGCCCAGGCCCAGTCTCAGGCGCCAGGCCGGCCGATGTTGCAGGCTTCGGGCCCCGCACCGGGCTCCGCGAGTGCATCCGCACAGGCCCGTGCGCTGGACCGAGGCGCAGGCGCGGCGCTCACCCCCTGCCGCTTGAAGGGCTTGGAGCACGAAGCCCGCTGCGGTGTGGTTCAGCGTCCACTCGATCCGGCGCAACCCCAAGGCCCGCAGATCGACGTGCACTTTGCGGTGCTGCCGGCGCTGGCTCGCCACAAGAAGGAAGACCCGGTTTTCTTCTTCGCCGGTGGGCCGGGGCAGAGTGCGATCGCCTTGGCTGGCACGCTGGCGCGGCCGCTGGCGCGCTTGTCCAACCGCCGCGACGTAGTGCTGATCGATCAGCGCGGCACCGGACGCAGCGCACCGCTGCAATGCCCGGAGCCCTCACCCCTGCAACCCTTGCGCGAGATGGCCGACCCCGCCGCACAGGCGCAGCGGCTGCGCGAATGCCGCGCGGCCCTGCAGAAGTTGCCGCATGGTGATCTGCGCCACTACACCACCACGGTGGCCATGGCCGACGTCGAGGCCGTGCGTCAGGTGCTGGGTGCCCCGCAGGTCAATCTGGTGGGGGGGTCGTACGGCACACGTGCTGCCTTGGAATACCTGCGCCAGTTTCCGCAGGCGGTGCGCCGCGTGGTGATCGACGGTGTGGCGCCGCCGGACATGGTGCTGCCGGCTTCGTTCTCCACCGACGCGCAGGCCGCGCTCGATGCCCTGTTTGCCGCCTGCCAAGCCGAGCCGGCCTGCGCAAAGGCCCACCCACAGTTGCGCGAGCGTTGGGCCGCGCTGCTCAAGAGCCTGCCACGCGAGGTGAGCGTGGCCCATCCGGTGACGGGGCGCGATGAGCGCCTGACGCTGACGCGCGAGCTGGTGACGGGCCTGGTGCGCCCGCCGCTGTACGCGCCGCTGATCGCTTCAGCCTTGCCGTTGGCCATCGAGGAGGCCGCCCAGGGCCGCTTCACGGCGCTGCTGGGCCTGACTTCGGCGATGGCGGGTGGCCGTGGCAACCCGTT
>CAISJH010000622.1 GCA_903885585.1 uncultured beta proteobacterium | reverse complement strand
GGGCTGCGTGCAGCCGGCCATGATGCCCAACATCAACGCCGCCACGGCGCGCGTGCTGGACGCCGCCGGCATCCAGACCCTGGTGGCCGACGGTGCCGGGTGCTGCGGCGCCCTGCGCACCCACCTGAACGACCACGAAGGCGGCCTGGCCGACATGCGCCGCAACATCGACGCCTGGTGGCCGCTGGTGGAAGGGTTGACCAGCCAGGGCCAGGTGGAGGCCATCGTGATGAACGCCTCGGGCTGCGGCGTCACCGTCAAGGAGTACGGCCACGCTCTGGCTCACGACCCCGCCTATGCCGACAAGGCGCAGCGCATCAGCGAGCTGACCAAAGACTTGAGCGAGCTGCTGCCCGGTCTGATGCCGGCCCTGGCACAGCGCCTGGGCCGCGCCGTTGGCAACGTTGGCAAACCAGGCTCGGCGGCCTTGCCCACCCACGGGCGCCTGGTCTTTCACCCGCCCTGCACGCTGCAGCATGGCCAACAGCTGCGCGGCGGCGTGGAGCAGCAGCTGGCCGCGCTCGGCTTCGAGGTGCGGTTGGCGGGCGCCGAGAGCCACCTGTGCTGCGGCTCGGCCGGCACCTACAGCGTCCTGCAGCCCGAGCTGGCCACCCAGCTGCGCGACCGCAAGCTCGGCCACCTGGCCCCTGCCGACGACGAAAGCATCATCTCCGCCAACATCGGCTGCATCCAGCACCTGCAGTCCGGCACCTCCACGTCCGTGCGCCACTGGGTGGAAGTGCTGGACGCGGCATTGGGATGAAGACCTCCCTTGTGACTCAGCTATGTGGGTATTTGTGGATCTTTTGCACCACAATTTATTGCCCAAAGTTGGGATAAATCAAAGGAGACATAAATGTTCAAACTTCAATCCATTGCAGTCTTGGCCTTCGCAGGGTTGTTCGCTGGGTGCGCCACGCCGACGGTCGTTCAGTCTAAGCAGAGCCAAGACTCATCGATGTCGTGCGCTCAGTTGCAAGCGGCTTATGCCGATGCCCAGGAGTTTGAGGCGAAAGCAAGGAAGGAGCGTGGTGTGACCGGCACTAATGTTGCTGCAGCCATCTTTTTCTGGCCAGCAATGATTGGCACTTATAAGAACACCGAGGAAGCCATTGAGGCTGCCAAGGACAGACAGAAGCATCTTGAGAAAATTGGGGCGGAAAAGAGCTGCAAAGTTATCTAACTCAGGACACAGTAACGCCTGAACTGGTCTTGGTGTCCGCTGGGCAGGTCCAAGGTGAGAACCAGCAACGCAGCAGGTGTGTAAGCCGCGTGCATGCCCGGACCGCTTCATATGACTGATTGGGAGCGCGTCAAGCACGAGGCTGCGTCGGACGCACCTGTTGCATACGACCCGGCATCGGACCCTTACGATCCCAACGATCCGCAGGCCGTGGCAGCGTTTTGGGCTGCGGCCCAGGTACGGCGAGGCAGGGGGCGGCCACCGGTCCCGGTGCCCAGGCCTACCCTGAACATGCGCGTCGATGCCGATGTGCTGGCCGCATTCAAGGCCACCGGGCCGGGTTGGCAGACACGGATCAATGCCGTGCTGCGCAGCGCCGTCGAGGGCGGGCTCGGACACAAAGGCCGCGGGGCCTGAGCCGCTGATCGTCGCCTGGTCGGCCCGGCCTCGCCAAGCGCGGGAGGCTGGTCAGCCCTGGCCCATCGCCCGCCGCCGCTCGTGCCAGATGGTGAAAAGCCCCGCGGCCACGACCAGGGACGCACCCCACCAGACGTGGGGGCCCGGCCACTCGCGCCAGAACAGCCAGCCGAACAGCGCTGTCCAGACCAGCTCGGTGTACTGGAAGGGCGCCACGGCCGACACCGGGGCCACGCGCAGGGCGCGGAAGGTCAGGCGTTGGCTGGCCAGCAGCACAGCAGCGCTGGCGGCAATCACCCCCCACATCGTGGGTGAGGGCATGGTGGGCGGCACGAACAGCAGGCCCACCAGGCCGGCCAGTCCCATGATCGCGTTCTGCGACACCATCATCGACAGGTCCGACTCCGTGCTGGACAGCCAGCGTACGCAGGTCATGGCCCCGGCATAGAAGAAGGCGGCGGCCAGGGCCAGCACCGCCCCGATGCCCAACGAGCCCTTGGCCACCTCGGGCCCGACGATCACGAACACCCCGCACAGGCCCAGCACCACGGCGGCCCAGCGCGCCGGGCCCACGCGCTCGCGCAGCAGGGGCACCGACATGAGCGTCATCAGCAGCGGAGATGCGAAGCAGATCGCGATCGTCGTGGCCAGTGGCAGATGGCGCAGCGCCTCGAAGAAGGTGAGCATCGAGCACACCGACAGCCCGCCGCGCAGCGCGTGGCCCCAAGGGCGCTTCATTCGCAGCACCGTCCAGCCACCGGCTCGTACCACCATGGGGGCCACCAGCAGCATCACCACCGCCGTGCGGCAAGCGATCAGCACCGGGGTGGACAACTCGGCCACCGCCACCTTGGTCAGCGTGTCCATCACCGACAGCAGAAACACGCCGGCCACCATCAGGGCGATGCCCTGCAGCGGGCGGTCGGGCCTTGCGCTGCCGGCGGGCTGCAAGGCTGCCGGGCCGGCGGTGGCTTCCTGCCGCGTCTTTGTCATGGGGCTGCCTGTCCTGCGGGAGCGATCTGCTCGCCCTCGGCCCAGACCTGTTGCACGTGGAGTTGTTCGTCCAGCACCACCACATCGGCCCACGCGCCTGGGCAGAGCTGGCCTCGGTCATTAAGCTCCAGGTGCTGGGCGGCGATGGTGGCGCAGCGGCGCGAGGCCTCGGCGAGCGACAGGCCCAGGCCCACCAGGTTACGCAGCGCCTGGTCCATGGTCAGGGTGCTACCGGCCAGCGTACCGTCGGCCAGGCGCACCCCGCCCAGGCACTTGGTGACGGTGTGGCGCCCCAGCCGGTACTCGCCGTCGGGCATACCGGCGGCAGCCGTGGAGTCGGTGACGCAGTACAGCTGCGGAATGCAGCGCAGGGCGACCCGCAGGGCCCCCGGGTGCACGTGCAGCAGGTCAGGGATGACTTCGGCACGACGTGCATGCGCCAGCGCCGCGCCGGCCATGCCGGGTTCACGGTGGTGCAGCCCGGTCATGGCGTTGAAAAGGTGGGTGAAGCCGCTGGCGCCAGCCGCCAGCGCGGCCACGCCGTCTTCGTAGCTGCCGGCGCTGTGGCCGATCTGCACGACGAAGCCGTGCGCCCGCAGGGCCACGATCAGCTCCAGATGGCCCGGCACCTCGGGCGCGATGGTGATCAGCCGCAGCGGCGCCAGCGCATGCAGCGCGAGCACGTCTTCCAGACGCGCGGCGCAGGCGAAGTCGGGCTGCGCCCCCAGGCGCTGCGGGCTCAGGTAGGGGCCTTCCAGATGGACCCCCAGCACCGCCGCACCGCCGGCCGGGCGCTGTGCACACGCCGGGGCCAGGTCGCGCAGCGCCGCTTCGATCTCCTCGCGCGGCGCCGTCATGGTGGTGGCCAGCAAGGCCGTGGTGCCATGCTGGGCGTGCGTGTGGGCGATGTGAGCAACCGCTTCGGCGCCGGCCATGGTGTCGTGCCCGCCGCCGCCGTGCACGTGCAGGTCGATGAAGCCAGGCAGCACCCAGGGCCCTGGGGTGGCGGCGGCCTCGGCCTCGGTCACCGCCTGCCCCTGCACCTCCACCACCCGCCCTTGGGCGTGGTGCAACCGCCCGCGGACAAAGCCGGCGGGCGTGAGGATGCAGCCTTCAATAACCTGCTGCATGTCACGCCGCCTTCGGGGCCCCGCTGCGCAGCGCCCAAGCCACGCCGGCGACCAGCAGCGCCGCACCGGCCAGGGTGAAGCCGTCGGGCCAGCGACCGCGCAGCACCCAGGCGTAGCTCAGCGCGGCCAGGGTCTCGAAGACGATCAGCTGGCCCACCAGCGACGGTGGCAGGCGCTGGCTGGCCTCGTTCCAGCACAAGGTGCCCAGCCAGGAGGCGAACAGGCCGATGGAAAACATCAGGCCGAGAAACAGTCCCGGCGTGGGCCCGAAGGGCATCTCGAAGGCTTGCTGGCCCTGCGTGCCTTGAGCCCCGCTCCCGACCTCGTTCCAGGCCCAGAACAAGGCGAAGCCCAGCGCCGCCAGCGGCAAGGTGGCCACGCCCTGCGCCGTGGCCCAGGCGCGGGGCGAGCGGTCGGCGTGGCTGCG
>CAISJH010000621.1 GCA_903885585.1 uncultured beta proteobacterium | reverse complement strand
GCCCATAGGCTGCAGGAGACCCCTGTGGCCCATGAATCCTACGAAAGCGCCGTGGGCCGCAAGGCCCTGGAGCCGGCGCTCGAGCCGCTAGAGCCTTCCACCGTCTACGACTGCGCGTCGCTGACCAAGGTGGTGGTCACCGCCAGCGCGCTCGCGCGTCTGATGCAAGAAGGCGCCGTGCACCCAGGCACGGCCGTGCGCGATCTGCTGCCCGGCTTCGAGAGCGACCGGGGCGGTCCGGCCATTACCGTGGGGCAGCTGCTCACCCACACTTCGGGGCTGCCGGCCGGCTTGCCGTTGCAGCCCGCTTGGGCCGGTGAGGAAGCGGCCTTCCGACTGGCCGCCACGCGCACGCCCACGCACCCGCCGGGCAGCTTCTTCCGCTATTCGGATGTGAACTTCATCCTGCTGGGGCAGATCGCCCAGCGCCTGACGGGCCGCCGGCTGGACGCGCTGGCCCACGCCTGGGTCTTCCAGCCCCTGGGCATGCACGACAGCGGCTATCGGCCGCTGGCCGACCCGCAGGCTTGGGCGCCGGTGCCCAGCCAGCGCATCGCGCCTACCGAGTGGGACGGCGAGATCGGTGCGGCGCCGCAGACGCAGACGCCCGGCGGGACGATGCTGCGCGGCCAGGTGCACGACCCCACTGCGCGCCGCATGGGCGGGGTGGCCGGCCACGCAGGGCTGTTCAGCACGGTGGCGGACCTGTCACGCTTTGCCCGGATGCTGCTTCAAGGCGGCGAACTGGACGGCGTGCGCGTGCTCTCGACGCAAGCCGTCGCCACCATGACCGCCGTGGCTACGCCCGCAGCCCTGACCGAGCGCCGCAGCCTGGGCTGGGATGTCGACTCGCCCTTTTCCCGGGCGCGCGGCCAGCGCTACCCGCTGGGCAGCTTCGGCCATACCGGCTTCACCGGCTGCGCGCTGTGGATAGACCCCTTTTCGCGCACCTTTCACGTGCTGCTGTCCAACCGCGTCCACCCCCGCACGCGCGAAAGCATCGTCGCGCTCTATGAACAGGTGGGCACCCTGGCGGCGCAGTCGGTGCTGGGCTTCGACTTCGACCGCCTGCGGCCCTTGCCGGGCGGCTGACCGCTTCCTTCGATCTGACCCTGCCCATGTCTCCTGCGCTGCTTGCCCTGGTCGTCTTCGCCTGGTTCGGCCTGCTCCTGCTCGTGGCCTGGCGCACCTCCCGTGGCGCCGACAACGACAGCTTCTTCATCGGCAACCGCCGCAGCAACTGGGTGCTGGTGGCCTTCGGCATGGTGGGCACCTCGCTGTCGGGGGTGACCTTCATCAGCGTGCCGGGTTCGGTGGGGGTAGGCGGTTTCACCTACCTGCAGATCATCCTGGGCCACGTGATCGGCTACCTGGTGGTGGCCTTCTTGCTGCTGCCGCTGTACTACCGGCAGCAGGTGGCCTCGATCTACCACTTCCTGTCCGAGCGCCTGGGCCCGCGCTCCTACAAGACGGGTGCGGCCTTCTTCATCCTGTCGCGCACGCTGGGCGCCACGGCGCGCCTGTACCTGGTGGTGCGCATCCTGCAGGACGTGATCCTCGACAGCCTGGGCGTGCCCTTCTGGCTGACGGCTGCCGTCATCTTGCTGATGATCGTGCTCTACACCTACGAAGGTGGCGTGAAGACCATCGTCTGGACCGACACCTTGCAGACCGCGGGCATGCTGTTCGGTCTGGTGGTGTGCGTGGTGTTCCTGCTGAGCCGCCTTGACCTGTCGCTCACCGCCAGCGTGGAGCGCCTGCAGGGCGCGGGCCTGTCCACCGTCTTCGGCACCGACCCCATGAGCCGCACCTACTGGGTCAAGCAGGTGCTGGCTGGCGTCTTCATCACCATCGCCATGACCGGCCTGGACCAGGAGATGATGCAGAAGAACATCTCGGTGACCACCCGGCGCGACGCGCAGAAGAACGTCATCGTGCTGGCCTTCACGCTGCTGGCGGTGGTGACGCTGTTCCTCTTCCTCGGCGGCTTGCTGCACCTGTTCGCCGCACAGGCGGGCATGCCCGAAAAGGGAGATCGGCTCTTCCCTGCCGTGGTGATGCAGCACCTGCCGGGTTGGGTGCAGATCGTCTTCATCGTGGCCCTCATCTCGGCGCTGTTTCCAAGTGCCGATGGCGCGCTGACGGCCCTGACCTCGAGTTTTTGCATCGACTTGCTGGGCCTGCAGCGTCGCACCGACTGGGACGAAGCGCGGCGCCTGCGCATCCGCCAGCGCGTACACCTGGGCTTTGCTGCGCTGTTCATGGCGATGGTGCTGGGCTTTCGGGCGGTGGACGACCCGAGCATGATCGGCCTGATCCTGAAGATCGCCGGTTACACCTATGGCCCGTTGCTCGGGCTGTTCGCTTTCGGCATTTTCACCCGCCGCGTGGTGCGCGACGGCTGGGTGCCTGCGGTGGCGCTGGCGGCGCCGCTGCTGTGCGCGCTCCTCGACCTGAATCAGCGCGCACTGTTCGGCCGCTACGAGATGGGGCTGGAGTTGCTGCTGCTCAACGGTGCGCTCACGTTCGCGGGCCTGTGGGCGGTGTCGCGTGCAGATCGGGCGCCTTGAACGGCGCGGCCCGGCGCAGAAGCCGCGCTCGCGGGCGGGGGTAAGCCCCTGGTTTCCCTTCGCCGCAGTAAGCATCACCCCCCAGGCGGCGCACTGCCGATGATCTCCACGATCTTGTCCACGGTTGACACGTCTGTGTCTGGCGTGATGCTTTGCAGCACGCCGCGCAGCCTGACCAAGTCCGTGGTCAGGTGGAGCCACTTTCCTGAGTGGGCTGGCGTGGGCGGTAAGGGCATCATGCTTGGGGGCTGATGCCGCGATGCTCACTCCGATCTAGCGCGTCCGCAAAGCCGTGATCAGCAACACATCGGTGACGGGAACGTCGGCAAATGCCCCCACATTTCGCGTAGCGACAGCGTTCATGGCGTCGATCACGCCCAGGCCTTCCACCACTGATCCGAACACCGCATAACCGGGGGACGAGCTGTTGGCGTAGTCCAGGAAGGTGTTGTTGACAGTGTTGAAGTAGAACTGCGAGGTGGCCGAGTCAGGCAGGCCCGTGCGGGCCATCGCGATCGTGCCCCGCAGGTTGCTCAGGCCCTTATTTGTTTCAAGCGCGATAGGCGGGCGTAGGCCAGTCTTGGGTGTCAGCGTGGTGGCGGCCACGCCCGTGAAACCTCCACCCTGGGCCACGAAGTTGCGGACCACCCGGTGGAAGATCGTGCCGTCGTAGAACCGGGTGTCCACGTAGGCCAGGAAGTTGTCGACCGTGGTCCGTGCCTTGGCCGGCTCCAGTTCCACGACGATGGTGCCCATGTTCGTGCTCATGCTGACCTGGGGCTTGGGCACGGTGAAGGTCTGCGATGTCACCTCGCTACCCCCCTGGAGTGCCCTTGCAGTGACGGCCAAAGCCGGCCCTGGCTTGCAAGTGAAGGATTGCCGGAAATCCGAACTCGCCGGCATCAGCAAGGGCTGTTCGCAGCCTGAGACGGTGTAATTGAAGCCTTGACTGAGTTGGGCGCCGTCGATGGTGAAGGTGGCCGTCTGGCCGTAACTGAGCGTGT
>CAISJH010000620.1 GCA_903885585.1 uncultured beta proteobacterium | reverse complement strand
TTTCTCTACGAGCCCGACAAGCCGCTGCACGGCGACCTGAGCGACTATGCCTACCACCAGCGCGGCGCGCTGAGCTACGTGGTGGAGCTGTGGGACCTGTTCAAGCAGCTGGGCATCGAACGCAAGAAGCCCTTCGTGGACCACTACGCCAAGTTCGGCCGCAAGGACGTGGCGGCCCTGGCGGCGTTCGACAAGCAGCACAACGCAGGCCGCATGTTCAAGCCCTGGCAGAAAGTGCAGCATCCGCAGATCGGCGAGGTGGAGGTGGGCGGTTTTGACCCGCGCGTGGGCATCTGGAACCCGCCCTACGAACGGCTGCCCGACACCTGCGCCACGCAGAGCGCGGCCTTCCTGCGCGTGGCAGCGCTGGTGCCGCGGCTGCAGCTGGGCGTGGTGCGCCAGGAAACCCGCGGCACCCACACCACGGTAGAACTGCGGGTGGCCAACGCCGGCTACCTGCCCAGCCACGGCCTGCCCTCGGCCAAGGGCCTGCCGCACGCCGAGCCGCTGCGCCTGACGGTGAAGACCGAAGGCCTCACGCTGGTGGCACCCTCAGAACAGGTGGTGGAACTCGGCCACCTGGACGGCTGGGGGGGCGGCCTTTACGGCGGCCCCAGCATCTTCAGCCCCTGGACACGGGGCAACGGCCACGAGCGCTTCGTGACGCTGGTGGTCGAAGGGCGCGGTACGCTGCAACTGGAAGTGGCCAGCTGCCGTGTCGGCCGTTGGACGCTGCAGTTGACCGTGGTCTGACGCCGGCCTATGGAGATGAGCATGACAGCCACCCACCTCGAGGTCCGCCACCACGAGCTGCGCAAGTCGCGGCTCACGATGGTGGACGGCAACCTGACCGGCAACCTGCGCAGCGTGAACGCCGGCGTGAGCGCTCGCGCCTACGCCAACGGGTACTGGGGCTTCGCTTCCGCGCCCGCCGATGGCGCGGACGTGGCCGCCCGCGTGCAGCACGAGGCGCTGGCCAACGCGCGTGCGATGGCCGGATTTGGTCCGCGGGTTGCGCTGGCGTTGCCCGGCGCACACCACGTGGGCGAGCAGAAGCGCGCCGGCGGCGCCCCGATGAGCGCCGCACAGGTCACGGGCCGCATGGCCGAGCTGCACGCGTGGTGCATGGCGCGCTACCCGTCGCTCAAGAGCACGCGCGTGATCGTGACCGACGAGGACCACACCAAGCAGCTGCACACCGAAGGCGGCGCGCGAGCGCTCGCGCGCATCCAGCGTGCCGCCGTCTACGTGGTGATGGTGGGCGAGGACGCCCAGGGCGAGCCGATCGAGCTGATGGAGGTGGAGTCGGGCATGGGCAGCCTGGCCGACATCGACTGGTCGGTGGAGGCGTTGGCGGCCCGGCTAGAGGTGCTGCACGGCCACCTGCAGGCCAAGCGCCATGCGGTACCGGCCAAGGGAGGCGAGCAGACGGTAGTGCTGTCAGCCGACCTGGCCGGCATGCTGGCGCACGAGGCCATGGGCCACCCCTGCGAAGCGGATTCCGTGCTCGCCGGCGCCGTCACCGCCGACCTGCGCGGCAAGCGGGTGGCGAGCGAACTCATCACGATGGTGGACCTCGCACACCACTACGGCGACCAAGAGGTGATGTGCCCGGTCTACGCGGACGACGAGGGCACGCCGGCCGTGGACGTGACGATGATCGACCGTGGCGTGCTCACGGGCTTCATGCACAGCCGCGAGACGGCAGCACGGCTGGGCCTCGCGCCCACTGGCAGCGCACGCGCCTACGGGCCGGACGACGAACCGCTGATCCGCATGCGCAACACGGCGATCCTTCCGGGCACGCAGACGCTCGAGCAGCTCATCGAGGGCGTGGAAGAGGGCTATCTGCTGCTCGACACGGGCAACGGCCAGGCCGACGCCACCACCGAGTTCATGTTCGGCATCAACCTGGGCTACGAGATCCGAGGCGGCAAACTCGGTCGCGCGAT
>CAISJH010000619.1 GCA_903885585.1 uncultured beta proteobacterium | reverse complement strand
CCAGCGACGGCGTGCGCCTGGTGCACGGCGAGGCCGACGGCCTGCCCGGGCTGATCGTGGACCGCTATGGCGAGGTGCTGTCGGCGCAGTTCCTGTCCGCGGGCATGGAGCGCTGGCGCGATGCGTTGGCCGACATCCTGCTGGCGGCCACCGGCTGCACCCGGCTTTACGAGCGCTCGGACTCCGGCGTGCGCGCGCTGGAAGGCCTGGAGCCGCGCGCTGGCTGGCTGCGGGGGGATGGGCCCACGGAGCTGGTCATCCGCGAACACGGTTGGCGCCTGAACCTCGATGTGGCCGAGGGCCACAAGACCGGCTTCTACCTGGACCAGCGCGACAACCGCGCGCAGTTTGCCCAGTGGGTGCACCACTTCGGGCTGCAGCGGGTGCTGAACTGCTACTGCTACACCGGCGGCTTCTCGGTGGCGGCCCTGGCCGGCGGGGCGCAACAGGTGGTGAGCGTGGACTCCTCCGCCCCAGCGTTGGACAAGGCCCGCGCGAACGTGGTGCTCAACGGTTTCGACGCCGCGCGGCATGAAGCCCTGGACGCCGACGTCAACGCCTTCCTGCGCCAGCAGCTGCAGGCGGGGGCCAGCTTTGACGCCATCGTGCTGGACCCCCCGAAGTTCGCGCCCACGGCCTCGCACGCCGAGCGCGCCGCCCGCGCCTACAAGGACATCAACCGCCTGGCGCTCAAGCTGCTGGCCCCGGGCGGGCTGCTGCTGACGTTCTCCTGCTCCGGCGGCGTGGGTGCCGAGCTCTTCCACAAGATCGTGGCGGGCGCGGCGGCCGATGCCGGCGTGGACGGCGCCATCCTGCAGCGCCTGGAAGGCGCGCCTGACCACCCCACCACGCTGGTCTTCCCCGAAGGCGAGTACCTCAAAGGGCTGGCGGTGCTGCAGGCAGGGTGATGACGGTGGCGTAAAATCGTCCACGTAACGGATGATAGTACGCCAATGTCTATGCTGACGCGACACCTTGAGCCGCTGGTGGCCGAAGCCTTGGCCGACACGCCGGTGGTTCTGATCAACGGCGCGCGGCAAACTGGCAAGAGCACGCTGGTGCAGGCACTGGCCTCGGCCCAAGGCCGGCGATACCTGACCTTGGACGACCGTGTGGTGCTGGCCGCCGCTCGGGGCGACCCCGCCGGCTTCGTGGCCGGCCTGCAGGGGCCGGTGGCCTTGGACGAGGTGCAGCGTGCGCCGGAGCTCTTTCTCGACCTCAAGGCAGCGGTGGACCGCGACCGCCAGCCCGGGCGCTTCCTTCTCACCGGCTCGGCCAACGTGCTGCTCTTGCCCAACCTGGCCGATACCTTGGCGGGGCGCATGGAAGTGCTGACGCTGTGGCCGCTGTCGTCGGCGGAGTTGGCGGGGCAGGCCGTCTTGAACCGGGCCGAGGCCCTGTTCGACGGCGCGGTGGACCTCATCGAGCCCAGTCCGTGCGACCGCGCACGGCTGGTGGAGACCCTTTTGAAGGGCGGGTTCCCCGAGGTGGTGTCTCGCAGCACCCAGCGCCGCCGGGAAGCCTGGCTGGAGGCCTATGTGGAGACGGTGCTGCAGCGGGATGTCCGCGACTTGGCCGAGCTCGACCAGCTGTCGGAGTTGCCGCACCTGCTTGAGCTGTTGGCGGTGCGCAGCGGCAGCCAGCTGAACCTGGCCGAGCTGTCCCGCTCCACGCGCTTGCCCCAGACCACCCTGCGCCGCTACTTCGGCCTGTTGCAGACCCTGTTCCTGGTGAGCTTGGTGCCCGCCTGGGCGCGCAACCCTGGCAAGCGCTTGGTGAAGTCGCCCAAGGTCTTCGTGCCCGATACCGGCCTGCTGTGTCTGCTGGCCCACCTCGACGAGAGCCGGCTGGGCGCAGGCGCTGCATCGGGTTTGCCGGGTGGCCTGGTGGAAACCTACGTGGCTGCGCAGCTGCAGCAGCACCTGGCTTTTTCGCGCCGAGGCTTGACGCTGTGGCACTACCGCACGCAGGCCGGCGTGGAGGTGGACTTCCTGCTGGAAGACCGCGCCGGCCGTATCACCGGCATCGAGGTCAAGGCCAGTGCCAGCGTGGACGCCAGCGATTTCAAGGGCCTCAGGCACCTGCAGGACTCGGAGCCTGAGGCCTTCCAGCGGGGCATCGTTCTGTATGGAGGGCGTGAGCGCGTGGCGTTCTCAGACCGGCTCATGGCGGTGCCGCTGAGCTGGTGGTGGGGTTTGTAGCCGGGAAGGCGTTGCTGTGGCAAGGGTGGGCAGGCCCAGCTGGGCCAGTGCTCGCACACCGGCGCGGATGCGCTCCTCGGTGAATCCACCGAACCCCAGCACCAGCGCTGGCGGCCGCGCCGTCTGCAGGCAAAAGCGCGACAGAGGGGTGACTTCGATGCCTTGTTGACGCGCCTGACGAGCCACGGCCTGGTCGTCGCTGCCCGCTGGCAGCCAGGCCATGGTCTGCAGGCCCGAATCTGGCGCCTCCACGCGCAGCTGGCCTCGCAGGGTCTCGTTGCAGGCGTCCAGCAGCACCTGCTGGCGCTTGCGATACAGCGCCTTCATGCGCCGGATGTGGCGCGCCAGATGGCCGTCATCGATGAAGCGTGCAAGCACGCGCTGCTCAAGCGTGCTGCCATGCCGGCCGGACACCGCGCGCGCTGCCGCAAGCGGCTCCACAAGTGCTGGGGGGCAGACGATGAAGCCCGTGCGCAGCGAGGGGAACAGCACCTTGGAGAAGGTGCCGATGTACAGGACATGGTCACCACCATCCAGGCCCTGAAGCGAGGGGATCGGTTTGCCGTCAAAGCGGTATTCGCTGTCGTAATCGTCCTCGACGATCCAGGCGCCGGTGCGACGGGCCCAGTCGATCAGCGCCAGTCGGCGTGGCAAGCTCATGGTCATGCCCAGGGGAAACTGCTTGGAAGGGCACACCAGCAGCAGGCGCAGGCCGGCAAGTGTGGGCACGGCTGCGAGGTCGGCGCCCTGCGCATCGACCGGCACAGGAACGACCTGGCAGGCGGCTGCCCGGGTGGCGGACAGCGCACCAGGAAAACAGGGGTCCTCCAGCCCGACTGCGTCCCCGGGCTGGGTCAGCACCCTCAGCAGCAGGTCCATCGCGTGCTGGGCGCCGGCGGTGATGACCACCGTGTCGGCGCTGCAGCGCACCCCGCGCGCAATCGAGACGTGGTCGGCGATCGCCTGCCGCAGCGACAGATCGCCTTGCGCGTCGCCCTCTCCCAGCAGCGCGCCCAGCGTGGCGCTGCGACGGGCCTCGCGCAAGACGGCCGTCTGGAGCCGCGCCCAGGTGTCGATGGGAAAGGTGTCCAGGTCCGGCAGGTTGATGCGAAAGGGGATCGCCGGTATGGGCCGCCGCAGCGAGGCGGGCACAAAGTCAAAGCTGTTGCGGATGGCCGGCGGCATGCTCGCTGGCGCCGGCCCCGCCTTCGCGGCCGGCATAGGAGCGGCGTGCGCCAGCAGCGTCGATACATAGTGCCCGGAGCCCTGTGAGGCCTGGATGTAGCCCTCGACCTCGAGCTGCAGGTAGGCCTGCAGCACGGTATTGCGCGAGATGCCCATCTGCGAGGCCAGGGTGCGGGAGGACGCCAGCCGCTGGCCAGGCCCCAGCGAGCCGGTCAGGATCGATTCGCGCAGGCGAAGGTAAACCTGGCGGTAAAGCGGCAGCTCGTGTGCTGAACTCGGGGCGGATGCTGGTGCTGGGGCGGGTCTGCTGACCATGGCGTGAAGCCAGACGGTGTGGCGCTGGCGAGAAGTGGTTCCATCAGTGTTGCAGAAACTGGTGCTTGTGGCAGAGCCACTGGCGGCGTACTCTCGATGCCATCAGCATTGAACCCGCGCCATGCGCATTTGGAGGAGGCAGGTATGAAGCAATTCCTGAAGATCCTGTGGGTCCTGTTTGCAGGGGCTTGGCTCGTCACCGCCTCGGCGCAGACGCCCGTGCGCGGTGGGAGCCTGCAGTCGGCACTGTGGCCTGAGCCGCCGGGGATCGTGCCGGGGCTTTTCCTGCAGTCGCCTGCGCTGCTGCCCGGCACCAAGATCTTCGAGAGCTTGCTGACGTACGACTTCAAGCTGGCACCGCAACCGATGCTGGCGGAGTCTTGGGTCATCTCGCCCGACGGCCGCAAGTACACCTTCAAGCTGCGGCGCAACGTCAAGTGGCATGACGGCAAGCCCTTCACCGCCGACGACGTGGTGTTCACGTTCGGCGAGTTCCTGGTGGACGTGCATCCACGGTCCAAGGCGGTATTCCAGCGGACCAAGGTCACCAAGGTGGACGACTTCACGGTCGACTTCGCTCTGGACAAGCCCTTCGCGCCCTTGATTCGCAGCTTCGACACGATTGGCGCGCCGGTCTTGCCTGCCCACGTCTACAAGGGCACCGACTTCCGCAAGAACCCGGCCAATGCCAACCCCGTGGGCACCGGGCCGTTCAAGTTCAAGGAGTGGAAGCGCGGCGAGTACATCCATCTGGTGCGCAATGCCGACTACTGGCGCGCGGGCTTGCCCTATCTGGACGAGATCTTCTACCGCTTCATTCCCGATGCCGCGTCGCGCGCGGTGGGCATCGAGAGCCAGCAACTGCACCTGGCCACGCAGAATGACCTCGAACTGCGCGACGCCGCGCGCTTGTCCAAACTGCCCTACCTCGAGGGCACGGCGCGTGGCTGGGAGTGGGGGTCGCCCATCGCCTGGATCGAGATGAACTTGCGCCAGGCGCCGTTCAATGACAAGCGCTTCAGGCAGGCCGTGATGCATGCACTGGATCGCAACCAGATCCGTGACACCATCTTTTCCGGCTTTGCCAAGGTGGCCACGGGCCCGATCCATTCCGACTCCCCGTACTACGAGGCAGGCGTGCGCGCCTACGAGTTCAACCCCGCCAAGGCCGAGGCGCTGCTTGACGAGATGGGGCTGAAGAAGGGCGCCAACGGCGTGCGCACCACCGTCAAGCTGCTGGGCCTGCCCTACGGTGAGGTCTGGAACCGGGCGGCCGAGAGCACCCGCCAGGCGCTGCGCCGGGTGGGCATCGAGGTCGTGCTGGAGACCACGGATGCGGCGGGGTGGGTCGACCGTCTGCGCAACTGGGAGTTCGAAATGATCATGACCTTCCTGACCACGCTGTCGGACCCGGCCTTGGGCGTGTCGCGCACCTTTGTCAGCGACAACCAGCGCAAGGGCGTGCCCTTCACCAACGAGGCCGGGTACTCGAACCCGCAGGTCGACGCGCTGTTTGCCGAAGCGGCCTCCGCCACCGACGATGCACGGCGCAAGAAGTTGTATTCGGACGTGCAGAAGACCCTGGTGGAGGACGCGGCGATGATCTGGATGGTCGAGTTGCAGTGGCCCACCGTGATGAACCGGCGGCTGCGCAATGCGGTGATCAACGGCATGGGTCCCAATGGCAACTTTGCCGAGGCTTGGTTGGAGAAGGCGCGCTGAGTGATGCGCCTGCTGGCCGCGTTTGCCGCCTGGCTGCCACGCGCTCTGATCACGCTGGTGGCCATCGGCCTGTTGAACTTCACGCTGATTCGGCTGGCCCCAGGTGACCCGGCGGCGGTGATCGCTGGCGAGAGTGGGGCGGGCGACGCTGCCTTCATCGCGAAGATCCGCAGCGACTACGGGCTGGACCAGCCACTTCCCGTGCAGATGGCGCAGTACCTGGGGCGCCTGGCCCGGTTGGACCTGGGCACCAGCTACCGCAGCAACTTGCCAGTGGGGCAGCTCATTGCCCAGCGGCTGCCCGCCACGTTGCTGCTCACGGGCACAGCGCTGGTGGCGGCCATCGTGCTCGGCACCTGGCTGGGTGTGCTGTCCGCCAGACGGCGGGGCCGGTTGGCGGACCTGGCCATTGGGGCCCTGGCCATGCTCTGCTATGCGATGCCAGTGTTTTGGGTGGGCCTGGTGCTGGTGCTGGTGTTCTCTGTGGGGCTGGGCTGGTTCCCGGCTTTTGGCATGGCTTCGATGATCCCCAGGCAAGGGCTGGCGCATCTGCTGGATGTGGCCCACCACCTGGTGCTGCCGGCAGTGACGCTGGCGCTGCTGCACTTGGCGGTCTACGTGCGGCTGGGGCGTTCTTCCACGCTGGAGGTGCTGGGGCGTGACTTCGTACGCACTGCGCAGGCCAAGGGCCTGACCGAGGGCCAGGTGCTGCGCGGGCATGTGCTTCGCAACGCCGTGCTGCCCACGGTGACGATGGCGGGCCTGCAGGTGGGTCACCTGGTGGGCGGTGCGGTGGTCATCGAGACGGTCTTTGCCTGGCCGGGCATCGGGCGGCTGGCTTTCGACGCCCTGTTGCAGCGCGACTACGCCGTGATCCTGGGCGTGTTCTTCGTCTCCTCGGTGATGGTGATGCTGGCCAACCTGTTGACCGACGTGGTGCTGCGGCTGGTGGACCCGCGCATCGGCCAAGGTGCTTGAGCGCATGCCTTCGATGCCTGCCTGGAACTGGCGCCTGTGGCTGGGTGGCGGCACGCTGGCGCTCATCGCGCTGGTGGCTCTTGCGGCGTCCTGGCTGGCCCCACACGACCCCTGGGCCCTGCTTGGACCGCCGCTTGCCCCGCCCGGGCGGGAGTTCTGGCTCGGCACCGACATGCTAGGCCGCGACCTGTTGTCGGGGCTGATCCACGGCGCGCGTGTGTCGCTGCTGATCGGGCTGACCTCCAGCGCCTGTGCCCTGCTGATCGGCATCACCTTGGGGGCGGTTGCCGGTTACTTCGGGGGCGCGGTGGACCGCGGGTTGATGAGGCTGACCGAGTTCTTTCAGGTCATCCCGGCCTTTCTCTTTGCAATCCTGCTGGTGGCCATCATGCGCCCAGGCCTCAAGAGCGTGATCGTTGCCGTGGCACTGGTCACCTGGCCACCGGTGGCGCGGCTGATGCGATCGGAGTTCCTGAGCCTGCGCAGCCGCGAGTTCGTCGAGGCTGCGCACTCATTGGGCCTGGGCCACCGCCAGATCATCGTGCGCGAGATCCTGCCCAATGCGTTGCCACCGGTGATCGCCGTGGGCTCGTTGATGGTGGCCACGGCCATCCTCACCGAGGCCTCGCTGAGCTTCCTGGGCCTGGCCGACCCCAACCTCATCAGCTGGGGTTACATCATCGGTTCGTCGCGGCCGGTGTTCCGCGAGGCGTGGTGGCTGAGTGTCCTGCCGGGCCTGTGCCTGTTCGTCACGGTGCTGGCGATCAACCTGCTGGCCGACGGTCTGGGGGACAGCCGCAACCCCCTGCTGCGCGCCCGCCAGGGAGGTGTGGCTTGAGCGCCCTGTTGGAGATCCAGGACCTGTGGATCGAGTTGCCTGCGGGAGCGGACCGCCGCCATGCCGTCGAGGGTCTGTCGTTGCGCCTGGAGGCGGGACGCACGCTGTGCCTCGTTGGGGAGTCTGGGTCCGGCAAGTCGCTGGCCGCCGCGGCGGTGGTCCGCCTGCTGCCGTCGGCCCTGATCCGGGCGAGCCGGGGCCGCATCCTGCTCGAGGGCCGTGACACCCTGACCATGGACGAGGCGGCGTTGCTCCAGGTACGGGGCGGGCGCGTGGGTTACATCTTCCAAGATCCGCTGTCCTGCCTCAATCCGCTGGAGCGCATCGGTGTTCAGGTGCGTGAGGTGTTGGAGCGGCACGCATGGGTGGGCGACCGCTCGGCCCGGGTGGAGCAACTGCTGTCCGATGTCGGCTTGCCGCGACCGCAGCAGATCGTCCACCAGTACCCCTGGCAATTGTCTGGTGGCCAGCGCCAGCGCGTGATGATCGCCATCGCTCTGGCGGCCGACCCGGCCCTGATCGTTGCCGACGAACCCACGACCGCCCTGGATGTGACGACCCAGGCGCAGATCCTGCGCCTGTTGCGCCAACTGCAGCGTGATCGCGGGCTGGCGCTGTTGCTGATCACGCATGACTTTGGTGTCGTCGCTGAGATGGCTGACGACGTGGCGGTGCTCAAGGACGGCCGGCTGGTCGAGTCCGGGCCGCGCGAAGTGGTGCTGGCGCGGCCGCGCGAGGCCTACACGCAGCGCTTGTTGGCGGCCGTGCCCCCGCTGCGCGCGCGGGCAGCACGCCCGCCTGCCGCGCCGCTGCTGCGCGCGCAGGGTCTGCACAAGACCTGGCCTGCCACCGGCCCCTGGTGGCGGCGTGCAGGCGGGGTCGAGGCGTTGGCTGGCGTCGACCTGTCGGTGGGGCGCGGTGAAACGCTGGCGGTGGTGGGCGAATCGGGCTCTGGAAAGTCGACCCTGGCGCGTGTGCTGGTCCGGCTGACGCCTTGCCAGGCCGGCCGCGCCGCGCTGGAGGGCGTGGCCGACGACTACCTGGCCTTGCGGCCTCATCAGCTGACGCCTTTGCGGCGTGCCGCGCAGATGGTGTTCCAGGACCCCTACGCCTCGCTCAACCCGCGCCACACCGTGGGCCACAGTATCGCGATGGGGCCGATCGCCCACGGGGTGCCGCGGGCGCGCGCGCTGCGCGACGCCTGCGAGCTGCTCGAGCGGGTGCGCCTGGACCCGCGCGTGGCCGATCGCTACCCCAATGAGTTCTCCGGTGGGCAGCGTCAGCGCATCGTCATTGCCCGCGCGCTGGCGATGAAGCCCCGCCTGTTGATTGCCGACGAGCCGGTATCGGCGCTGGATGTCTCGGTGCAGGCAGAGATCCTGGACCTGCTCGAAGAGATCCAGGCGCGCGACGGGGTCGGGATGATCTTCATCACGCACGATCTGCGCGTGGCTTCGCGCATGGCCGACCGGATCCTGGTGATGCACCGGGGCCGGGTCGTCGAAGCAGGCGATGCCACCCGGGTGCTGAGCGCCCCTGAACACCCCTACACCCGGGAACTGCTTTGCGCCGTTCCTTTGATCGCAACCGGCGCACGTCTGCACGCGCCCACCGCATGACCTTCAGGAGCCTCCCCATGACCACTGCCTCGCCCTCCACCGCCGTTGCCATCAGCCCCTGGCATGCCATCGTGGTTGCACTGAAGGCCGAGGGCGTCACGCACGTCTTCGGCCTGCCGGGCAATCCAAAGCACCTGCTCAATGATCTGGCTGATCACTCGGACATCCGATTTGTTCTGATGCGCGACGAAAAGTCTGCCGTGGCCTGCGCCTACGCCTGGGGCCGCCTGACCGGACAGCCAGGGGTCGTGTTTTCCAACCCGGGGCCGGGCATCACCAACCTTGTGACCGGGCTGCTCGAAGCCACCTGCGGTTCGGTGCCCGTGGTGGCAATCGCCAATGGCGTGGTCCAGCAGCAGGAGGGCATGGGCGCCTTCCAGGAACTCGACAGCCGCGCGCTGATGAAGCCTGTCACCAAGTGGATGGAGCGCGTGGCCGACATCCGGCGCCTGCCCTGGGTTGTGCGGCGTGCCTTCGCCACGGCGCGCAGCGGCCGCCCTGGTGCGGTTTACGTCGAGCTGCCGTCGGATCTGGCTGACCAGCATGCGGTGTTCCCGCCCTACGTGAGCTCGCAGACCTGGGGCCCCACCCGGCCGGCGGCCGATGCCGTGGCGCGCGCCGCTGCCCTGCTGCGCGGAGCACGCCAGCCGGTCATCGTGTGTGGCGGCGGTGCGGTGGTGGCAGGTGCCGCCGATGAGGTGGCGCGCCTGGCCGACCGTCTGGGTGCGACAGTGCTGACCACGCCGAGTGGGCGCGGCATCTACCCCGAAGAAGGCCCCAACGCACTGGGCCAGGTGGGGCTTTACTTCACCGAGGCAGGCAAGGCCTGGTACGACGGGGCCGATGTCATGCTCGTGCTCGGCTCGCGGCTGGAGGCCTTCAGCACGAACAGCTGGGCGCTGTACCCCGGCAAAGCCCGGATGATCCAGGTGGACATTGATCCGCTGGCCATCGGCATGAACTGGGTGCCCGAGGTCGGCGTGGTCGGTGACGTGGCACTGGCGGTGCGCGACATCGAGGCAGAGCTCGATCGCCTGGGCCAGCAGCGTGATGACGGCCGCGCCGTGCGCCTGGCGCAGACCAGTCGGGCCTTCATCGAGCGCTGTCAGGCCGATGCGCGTGAGCCTCTTCACCCCGTGCGCACCCGCCAGATGCTGGAGGCGGTCAACCGGATCTTCGGTCATGACACGATCTTGATGAAGGAGAACGGTGGTGCCGATCTGTGGTGCTACTACTGGCCCTATTACCGCGTGCTGGATGTCGGCGACTGCGTGCCCATGGCGGAACAGACGGCCATGGGCATGGGCGCCATTGGCGCCATTGGCGCAAAGATGGCGCGGCCCGACAAGCAGGTGGTTTGCTTCGTGGGCGACGGCGCAATGCAGATGTCCATCGTCGAGATGGCCACCGCAGCGCAATGGAAGTGCGGCGTGACCTGGGTGGTGCTGAACAACGCGGCCTTTGGCTGGGTGCAATACAACCAGGTGCTGACGCGGCGCCCCTTGGTCAACACCGGTTTTGAGGTGGTCAGCGACTTCGCGGCCATCGCACGCGCGCAGGGGTGCCACGGCATCACGGTGACCGAGCCCTCCCAGGTCGACGACGCCGTGCAGCAGGCGCGCAGCCTCAACCGCCAAGGGGTGCCGGTCCTGATTGACGTTCACATCGCGCGGCATGAATACTCGGACCATTTCGTCGCCGTCCACCATGAACGTATCGACCACTGAGGTGGAACCCGGCTTGAGCGACGCCGTCCGCGAGCGGGCGCTGATCCGGCGCTTCTGTCGCCAGCCCCTGGGGCCGTACGACGCCGAATTGCAGGCCTTTCTGCTGCCGCTGCGCAACCTGCCTGCACTGGGCAAGCACGCGCTGATGCGCCTGCCCGCGCGCCAGGCCTGGACCTTGGTGCGCTTGGGTGGGCGCGGGCGGCCGGTGCAGATGCTGGGCGGGTGCTGGCAGTCCACGGCAGACGCCGAATGGGCGCTGTTTCGCGCCCGCTGGCAAGATCTGCGGGGCTGGGACCCGCAGACCCTGTGCGACCCGGCCGCCAGCGGCACATGCTGCACCCAAGATGGCTGAGATCGTCGGTTATCTGGACCGCTGGTCGGCCCGGCCAGGTGACCGGGTGTCGGTGCACTTGGGGTCCTCTGTGCCTGTCGATGCGCGGATGGATCTGGTGCGTCTTGGGCGGGGTGCCGAGCGGGCCGAGGCGCAGGGCATCGTCTGCGAACCCGTGGCGACGCTCGCGCCTCAGAGCGTCAGGCTGGCGCCCCGCGCCACGGACCCAGGTTCTTGCGCCGAGGTTATGGGACTGTCACGCCTGCCGCTGGCGCAAGGTTGTCTGGCGCTGCTCGTCCAGCCTTGGTGGGTGCCGGGGTCCCGCGAGCAGGTGGTGCTGGCGCTGGGGGGGGCCTGCTGCGGTGTGAAGGTGCTGATCGACGAAGCGGGTGAGGTGGCCCTGCAGGTCGGCTCGGTGCTCGGCAGTACGGGCCATCGTGTGCCTGGCCGCCGCTGGACCCTGTTGATGTTGAACTGGAGTGCCCAGACCGTCGAACTCCAGTTGACGGACCTGACCGCTGACCGCAGTGCTTCGGTAAGCCTTTTGGCGGCGCAGTGGCCTGAGACGGCCCATCCCCTGATAGGAGCCGACCACCTGACCTTGGCCGGTGCGTCAATGCCCGATGGCTCCAGGGGCTTGCACTTCGACGGTCGCCTCGAGCGGCCGCTGTGGTGGCCGGAGCCGCAGACCCTGGCCGTCGTTCGAGCCGCCTTGCTTGAAGGGCAGGGCTTGCCGGCCGGTGCTCTGGCCGGCTGGGACTTCAGCCCCGGACCGGCCGGTGAGGCCACTGATGAGCTGGTCGCTGATCTCGGTCCGCATGGTCTGGTGGCGCGGCTGTTCCAGGGCCCCGGACGGGCGGTGCGCGGTGCGCGTTGGAGTGGGCGGTTCTTCGACTGGCACCAGGCCCCGACCGAGTATGCCGCCGTGCACTTCCACCGCGACGACCTGCTTGACGCGGGCTGGCCGCCAGACGCGGTCATCGATCTGCCTGAGGGCCTGCCCTCTGGGGCCTATGCGGTGCGGGTGCAGGCGCAGGAGGTGGTGGCCGGGGACCTGACCGGCGGACTGTGCCAGTTGCCCCTGTTCGTCCGCGCGGGCCCTGACCAACTGGCGGCCCAACCTGAAGCGGTGGCACTGGTCTTTCCGACCTTCACTTACTTGGCCTATGGCAACGACCGCTGTGCGCTGCATGGCCACAACCCAGAGGTCCTTGCCGACCGCGCGATCGCGCTGGAACCCACCGACGTGCTGCTGTCGCAGCACCCCGAGTGGGGCCTGTCGCTGTATGACACCCACGCAGACGGTTCGGGTGTGGGCATGGCATCGCGCCGCCGCCCCCTGCTCAATCTGCAACCCGACCAGCGCGCCTGGCAGGCGGGGGAGGGCTCAGGCCGCTGGAATTACCCTGGCGACCTGCTGCTCGTCGAATGGTTGGAGCGTGAGGGCATTGCCTGGCACGCCCTGACCGATGAGGACCTGCATGCCGGCGGTGCGCAGGTGCTGGCGCCGTACCGTGTCGTGCTCACCGGCAACCATCCGGAGTACGCCACGCCCGCCCTGGTGAAGGCCTACCGGGAGCATCTCGCCCGGGGCGCGCGCCTGATGTACCTGGGCGGCAACGGGTTTTATTGGAAGGTGGCCTGCCATCCGCATCAAGCAGGCGTGATCGAGCTGCGAAGGGCCGAGGACGGCAACCGCAGCTGGGCGGAAGAGCCTGGCGAGTACTTCCACGCCTTCGACGGTGAGTACGGGGGCTTGTGGCGACGCAGCGGCCTGGCCCCCCAGGCTTGGTTGGGCGTGGGCTACAGCGGCCAGGGATTTCGCCGGTCCACAGGATTTCGGCGTGCTGAAGGGGCGACACGGCCTGCAGCATCTTTCGTCTTCGAGGGGGTGCAGGGGCAAGTGTTCGGCCTGGGCGGCTGCATCGGCGGCGGGTGCGCGGGCATCGAAGTCGATCGGCGCGACGAGGCATTGGGGTCCGACCCGGAGGGTTGGTGGTTGGCCACCTCGTTGCCCTTGGACGGCACCTACCTGGTGGCCAACGAGGAGATGCTGGTGTCTCGCCCGACGTTGACGGCGCCCTTCTCACCGATGCTGCGAGCCGACGTGGTGCTGCAGCCGCTGGCCGCAGGGGGTGCGGTCTTCAGCACGGGGTCGATCGCCTGGATCGGTGGGTTGGCTGACCCGGGCGGCGACGCTGCCGTGCAGCGCATCACCCTGAATGTGCTCAGGCGGTTCCAGGATCCGACGCCCCTGGTGGGCAGCGATCAGCAGGTGCAGGAGACCCAGCTTTGAAGCTGCTCCGGCAGCTGGCGCTGTGGCCCAGCCATGGCTTGGCGTGACCCGATGGCGCCGCCCAGCACCGTCGAATTGCGTCACGCAGACGACTTTGCCCACGTCAAGCTCATGGGGGCGGAACTGGTCGGCCTGGTCATGGGCGGGCGTGAATTGTTGTGGGCAGGTGACGCGCGCTTCTGGGCCCAGAGCAGCCCGCTGCTGTTCCCGATGGTCGGTCGGCTCCGCGAAGGTGTTGCTCGGTTTGGCGCAGTGGCCACGTCGATGCCCCTGCATGGCTTCGCATCCAGCTGCCGATTCGAGGCGGTTGACCGCAGCCCTGAGAGCGTGACCCTGCTGCTGCAAAGCGATGACTTCACGCGCGCGCTGTACCCCTTCGACTTCGAGCTTGTCGACGAGTATCGGATCGGCCCTGGCGGGCTGGCTGTCGAACTGTGGCTGCGCAACACCGCCGCGCAGCCCATGCCCTGGTCGATGGGTCTGCATCCGGGCTTCCGCTGGCCCTGGGCTGGGGAGGGGCCGCTCGGCCACAGCGTGATCTTTGCCAACGACGAGTCGCCCCTTGTTCCCGTCATCACCAGGCAGGGGCTGTTCACCCGCCAGCAGCGCCAGGTTCCGCTGGTCGGCCGGCAGCTGCGTCTTGACCCCGGGCTGTTCGATCAAGAGGCGCTGTGCTTCCTCAATGCACGCAGCCGAACGCTGGGTTTGCAGGCGCCTGATGGCTCTTGCATCGAGATCGAATCGCAGGGCTTCTCCCACTGGGCGTTGTGGAGCCGACCTGGGGCGCCCTTCCTGTGCATCGAGTCCTGGACCGGTCACGGTGACATGCAGGACTGGACGGGTGAGTTTGCAGACCGCCCCTTCACCCGAATCCTGGCGCCGGGGGCTTCGACCCGGCTGTCCCAGCGCATTCGCTACCGCGCCGCGCCAGCGGGCCCGTGAGCATCGTGCCGAACCCAGTTCGCGTGGCCCATTCGGGCGTTGATGTCCTGGGGGAGTCGCCTCTCTGGCACCCGCAAGAGCAGCGCCTGTATTGGGTGGACGCCTTTGCCCCAGCCATCCGCCGCCTGGATCCGGTCAGCAACCAGGTCGAGAGCTTTGCGTTGCCTTTTGACATCGGCTCCTTCGTCTTTCACCGCCAGGGCGGTCTGGTGGCAGGCACCCGCCAGGGCTTTCAGCGCGTCGAGCTGGTGGCCGGGCGTGCACGCTGCACCCCGCTGGGCGACCCCCTGGCGCGGGACCGGCGCCTGATGTTCAACGATGGAAAGTGTGATCGCCGTGGCCGCTACTGGTGTGCGACGGTCCATTCCGATTTCAAGGGCCGGCAGGCCGAGCTGTACCGCCTGCAGTGCCGTCCCGACGGATCGCACGAGGCTCACCGGATGGACGGTGGCTTCATCATCGGCAACGGCATCGCCTTTTCCCCCGATGACCGGCTGATGTACTTGGCCGACAGCCGCGATGAGGTCGTGTGGGTTTACGACTTCGACATCGAGCGCGGTGAGCTCCACGGCCGGCGCCCCTTCTTCTGCACGCGTGAGATGGACGGGCGGGTGGACGGTGCGACTTGCGATCGGGACGGCAACTACTGGTGCGCCCTGGTGCATGGCGGTGCCGTGGCCTGCATCGCGCCAGATGGGCGTCTGCTCGAGCGGATCGCCGTGCCGGTGCGCCACCCCACGATGGTGGCGTTCGGGGGGCCTGCGTTGGATGTGCTCTACGTCACCACGGCTTCTTGTTTGCTCGATGAGCAAGAGCGTGCGCACTGGCCTTTGGCAGGCCACCTGCTGTGTATCGATGGCCTGGGCGCCACCGGGCTGCCCGAGCCTGTTTTCGGCCTTTCCTGACCGCGGCTGCGCGGGTTTTGACACGCAACTGGAGCCTTGGGCATGCCAACCGTACTCATCACCGGCTGTGACAGCGGCATCGGCCGCGAGTTTGCGGCCCAGTACGCGCAGGCGGGATGGACCGTCTGGGCCACCTACCTCGATCTGCGCCGCGCCATCGAGGACGACCGCATGCATCACGCGGCGCTGGATGTCACCGACTTCCCGCAGTTCGATGCCTTGCGGCGGGAGACGCAGGGAGCGCCCATCGACCTGCTGATCTCCAACGCCGGCATCGGCCTGGATGCGGGTCAGCTGGGAGCGCTGGACTACGCCTACCTGGGGCGCATGTGGTCGGTGAATCTGGTGGGAGCCCTGAAGCTGGTCGACACCTTTGTCGACCAGGTGGCCGCCAGTCAGCAGCGTCGCATCGTGCTCATCAGCAGCCGCATGGGTTCGACGGGGTCCAACCTCTCGGGCGGGCATTACGGCTATCGCGCCAGCAAGGCGGGGCTCAACGCCATCGGGCGCAGCTTGGCGCTGGACTTGTTTCGCCAGGGCATCACGGTGGCGATGCTGCACCCTGGCTGGGTATCTACCGCAGGCGGCAGCACGCAGGCGCCTTTGAGCGCAGCGCAGAGCGTGGCGTCCATGCGGACCCTCGTGGCCCGCCTGGGCAACCACGAGACGGGTGTCTTTCTGGGCCCGGACGGCCAACCTCTGCCATGGTGAGGACTGAAATGGAGTGTTCAACGAGGCCAACGACTCGAGTTGCGCTGGCGGGCTTTGGCGCCTGGGGGCTCATGCACGCACGGGCCATTCAAGCCATTGATGGTGCCCGGGTGGTGGCAGTGCTGGCGCGCAGCGAAGCCTCCCGCGCTGCGGCCGCACAGGAAGTGCCCGAGGCGCGACTGTTCGACAACCTGGAGCAGATGCTGGCCTGGCAGGAAGTGGATGTCGTCAACGTGCTGGTGCCCAATCACCTGCACGCCGCCTGCGCCGTGCAGGCGCTGCAGGCTGGCAAGCACGTGCTGCTGGAAAAGCCGGCTGGCCTAGATTTGGCCGAGTGCGATGCGGTGGCGGTGGCTGCCCTGCGCCATGGTCGGCAGGTGGTCGTCAACCATGAATTGCGGGTCTCCCGCCAATGGGGGCTGGTGCGCGAGCGCATTGCGGCCGGTGACATCGGCAACGTGCGGCACCAGCACCTGTCGCTGTTCCGCAAGGCCTTCCGCACAGGGTCGGGCGGTTGGCGTTACGACCCGGCGCGGGTGGGCTCCTGGGTGCTGGAAGAGTTGGTGCACTTCATCGATCTGGTGCTCTGGTATGGCCAGGAGGCGGGCCCGCCGTCCCAGGTCAGCGCCTTCGGGGGTGATCGGGCCAGCGCCTTGAGCGACCACTTCACGATGGTGCTGGAGTGGCCCGACGGCGCCACGGCTGTGCTCAACCAGTGCCTCGGTGGCTTCGAACACCACACTGTCTTGGAGGTGGCGGGCAGCGACGGGGGGCTTCGCACTTGGTGGAGTGGCACCATGGACCGCACCACCACGCCCAGTTTCGAGCTGCGGCTGCGCTGCGGTGCGGGCGATGTGCAAGCGCTGCACGTCCCGCTTTCGGGCGAGGTGTTTGAGCTCGAAGAACACCTGCGCCAGGCGTATGCCGGTTTTGCGCAGGGCCGTTCCGTCATGCCCATGACGGTGGCCCGAGCCAGCATTGCCGTGGGGCTGGCCGCCGATCGGTCATGGCGCGAGGGTCGGGCGCAGCAGCTCAGTCTGTCCTGAGTCAGTCGGGCCACCTGGCCCGCCCAGTCCGCCCGATTCGCGTCACTGCGCCTCGATCTTCGCCTCGCGGATGGCCTTCTCCCACTTCGCCGTCTCGGTGCGGTTGCGCTGGGCCAGGGCCTCGGGCGTGCCCGGCTCGACCGAGAAGCCGTTGGGCGCGAACTTGTCTTGGATGTCCTTGCTGTTGGCCGCGGCGTTGACCGCCTGGTTCAGCTTGGCGATCACGTCGGCAGGCGTGCCGGCCGGTGCAAACACGGCGAAGTAGGCGATGAGCTCGTAGTCCTTCAACCCCAGGGCCTCGTTGACCGTGGGCAGCTCGGGCACCACCGCCACGCGCTTGCTGGAGGTCACTGCCAGGCCGCGGATCTTGCCGGCCTTGTACTGCGGCACCGTCACGGCGAAGTCGGCCGTGAACATGTTGACCTGCCCGCCGATCAGGTCGGTCATGGCGTTGGGGCCGCTCTTGTAGGGAATGGCGTTCATCT
>CAISJH010000618.1 GCA_903885585.1 uncultured beta proteobacterium | reverse complement strand
TGATGCTGCGTCAGCACCGTGCTCACGCGGTACTCCACCGGCTTGCCGCCGAGCGCCAGAGCGGTGCGGCGCACCTGCAGCACGGGCGTGCCCGTGGCAATGCCCAGCACGCGGGCGGTTGCGGCGTCTGCCGCCGCGGCGCGCAGGCGCTCCTGCGCCCGCACCACCGTGATGCCAAAGCCCGTCTGGTACAGGTGGTAGATGGTGCTGGGTCGCTCGTTCCAGCGCTTCTCGGTCAGGCCCTTGAAGAGCGCGGCTGGAATCAACAGCAGGTCATGGACCACCGGTCGCCCCTGCAGGCGCAGCCGGTTCTCGATGCGAAACGCCGGCTCCCCGCTCTTCAGCCCCAGGGCCTGCGCGGCGTCTTCGTCCAGGCGAGCGCGCTCAAAGCTCACCAACTCCACGGTGGGGGCCTCGCGCAGACCGTCGCTGCGCTCCACATGGAAGAACTGGAACAGGAAGCGGTCGCTGGTGTGCGTGGCCACGAAGGTGCCGCGTCCCTGGCGGCGCACCACGATGTGGTCGGCCACCAGGTCATCCACGGCGCGCCGCACGGTGCCGATGGACACGCCGAGGCGCTCGGCCAGCGCCGTCTCACTCGGCAACGTGCCGCCGGGCGCCACCTCGCCCGTTTCCACCATCTGCAGCAGCTGGCGCTTGACGGCACGGAACAGCGGCATGCCCGCTGCATCGGGCTCGATCAGGCCCAGGGCGGTGGGGCGGTCAGGCGGGTTCGGCATGCGCCGGCATTCTGGCCCAGGGCTCTCCAACAGGTCTAGGTCATCCAGATGACTTGATTGACGCTTGGGATTGCGGGTGTCGATACTGAGCTCTGTCCCCGCCCGTGTGGGGTGGGCATGAGTCCCCGCCTCTGCTGGCGGGTGGAAACAGGAGCGTTGGATGAATCACTTCGTGTTGCACGACGCGAACGACTGCGTGGCAGTCGTGGTCGTCGAAGGGGTCAAGGCCGGCATGGCCTTGAACGGCTGGATCATGGATGAGGACCGCATGGTCACGCTGCAGGCGCTGCAGGACATCCCCATCGGCCACAAGGTGGCGCTCAAGGACATGAGCACGGGCGATACCGTCATCAAGTACGGCATCGACATGGGCCGCGTCATCGCGCCCATCAAGGCGGGCGAGCACGCCCACGTCCACAACATCAAGACCAAGCGGTGGTAAACCCCATGAGCGTCATCGACAAGAACAGCACCTTCCTCGGCTACCGCCGCGAGAACGGCCGCGTGGGCGTGCGCAACCACGTCATCATCCTGCCGTTGGACGATCTGTCCAACGCGGCCAGCGAGGCCGTGGCGCACAACATCAAGGGCGCGATGGCCATCCCGCACCCGTACGGGCGCCTGCAGTTCGGTGCCGACCTGGACCTGCACTTCCGCACGCTGATCGGCACGGGTTGCAACCCGAACGTGGCCGCCGTGGTGGTCATCGGCATCGAAGACGGCTGGACCAAGAAGGTGGTGGACGGCATCGCCGCCACCGGCAAGCCGGTGGTGGGCTTCGGCATCGAGGGCCACGGCGACCACGACACCATCATGCGCGCCAGCAAGGCCGCGCGCGAGTTCGTGCAGTGGGCCAGCGAGAAGCAGCGCGAGGTCTGCCCCATCCACGAGCTGTGGGTGTCCACCAAGTGCGGCGAGAGCGACACCACCAGCGGCTGCGGTGCCAACCCCACCGTGGGCAATGCCTTCGACAAGCTGCACGCCCTGGGCAGCACCCTCTGCTTTGGCGAAACCACCGAGCTCACGGGCGGCGAGCACATCGTGGCCGCGCGTTGCGCTACTGACGCCGTGCGCGAGCAGTTCATGTTCATGTTCAACCGCTACCAGGCGGTGGTGGACCGTCACAAGACGTCTGATCTGTCAGAAAGTCAGCCCACCAAGGGCAACATCGCCGGTGGCCTGACCACCATCGAGGAGAAGGCGCTGGGCAACATCCAGAAGATCGGCAAGACCTGCACCGTGGACGGCGTGATCGACAAGGCCGAAATGCCCACCCACCCGGGCCTGTGGTTCATGGATTCGTCGTCGGCCGCCGCCGAGATGGTGACGCTGTGCGCGGCCTCGGGCTACGCGGTGCACTTCTTCCCCACGGGGCAGGGCAACGTGATCGGCAACCCCATCGTGCCGGTCATCAAGATCTGCGCCAACCCCCGCACCGTGCGCCTGATGAGCGAGCACATCGACGTGGACAGCTCAGGCCTGCTTCAGCGCCAGATCACGCTGGACCAAGCCGGCGACCTGCTGCTGGAAAACATGCTGCGCACCGCCAATGGCCGGCTCACCGCAGCCGAGGCCCTGGGACACCGGGAGTTCGTGCTGACCAGGCTCTACGAGTCTGCATGAGTCGGATCGTCATCACGGAATTCATGGACGAGCGCGCCGTCGCCAGGCTGCGCGCCGTCCATGAGGTGTTGTATGACCCCGCGCTGGTGGACGATGCGCCGCGCTTGGTGCAGGAAGCCGCGCAGGCTGACGCGCTGATCGTGCGCAACCGCACGCAGGTGCGGGGTGCGTTGCTGGAAGCCCTGGTGTCGCCAGGGCGCTGCCGCGTGGTCGGGCGGCTGGGGGTGGGGCTGGACAACATCGACGTGGCGGGCTGCGAGGCTGCAGGCCTGCGCGTCATCCCGGCCACGGGCGCCAATGCGCTGAGCGTGGCCGAATACGTGGTGGCCACGGCGATGCTGTTGCTGCGCGGTGCGTACCGCGCCACCGCCGAGGTGGCGGCGGGGCGCTGGCCGCGTAAGGCGCTGTCCAGCGGGCGCGAGATCTCAGGCAAGACCCTGGGCCTGGTGGGCTTTGGGACCATCGGGCAGCTGACGGCGCGGCTGGCCCGCGGCCTGGGCATGGAGGTGATCGCCTTCGACGCCATGATGAGTGCTGACCACCCGGCCTTCGCCGCCACAGGCGTGCGTTGCGCCCGGCTGGACGAGGTGCTGAGCCTTGCCGATGTGGTGAGCCTGCACGTGCCGCTGGTGGATTCCACCCGCGGCATGCTGAACGCCGAGCGGCTGCAGGCCATGAAGCCCGGCGCCGTGCTCATCAACACCTCGCGTGGGGGCCTCATCGACGAACAGGCCTTGGCCGGCGCCTTGCAACTGGGCCACCTGGGCGGCGCCGCCTTGGACGTCTTCGACCCCGAGCCGCTGCCGGCCACGCCGCATTTCGAGGGCTGCCCGAACCTGCTGCTCACCCCGCACATCGCCGGTGTGACGGCCGAGTCCAACGAGCGGGTGAGCTTCATGATCGCTGACGAGGTGCTGAAGGCTTTGCAGCCCGCCGTCTGAGGCGCAGCCGGCAAGACCCGAGAGACCCGCAAGACCCGAGAGACTCGAAAGACCCTGATGAAGCTGACCATCGCCGAAACCGAAGCCCTGGTCGAGGGCGCACTGCGCCGTGCCGGCGCCACCGAGTCCATGGCCCGCAGCACCGCACGCGCTCTGGTGCTGGCCGAGGCGCAGGGCCTGAACTCGCATGGCCTGGGCCGCGTCAACCAGTACCTCACGCATCTGGGCAATGGCCGTGCCAACGCGGCGGCGCAAGCCGCCGTGCTGCGCCGCAAGGGGGGTGTGCTGTTGGTCGATGCCGACGAGGGCCTGGCCTTCCCGGCTTGTGAGCTGGCCGTCAGCGAGGCCATCGCTGCGGCGCGCGAGCATGGTGTGGCGTTTGCCGGCGTGATGCGCAGCCACCACTGCGGCGTGGTGGTGGACCATCTGCGCCCCGTGGCACAGGCTGGCATGGTGGGCCTGGGCTTTGCCAACTCGCCCGCAGCCATGCCAGCAGCGGGTGGCCGCCACCCCATCTTCGGCACCAACCCGGTGGCGGCGATCTTCCCGAGACGGGACGCCGACCCGCTGATGATCGACCTCAGCCTGTCTGAGGTGGCACGCGGCAAGTTGATGGTGGCTGCCAAAGAGGGTCGCGCCATCCCTGAAGGCTGGGCGTTGGATGCCCAGGGCCGCCCCACCACCGACCCCCAGGCCGGCATGCATGGTTCCATGCTGCCCATCGGCGCGGTCTCGTCGTCCAAGGGCGCGATGCTGGCGCTGGTGGTGGAATTGCTGGTCACCGCGGTTATCGGTGCGCAGTTCGGCTTCGAGGCGAGCAGCTTCTTCATCGACGAAGGCAACCGCCCTGGCATCGGCCAGGCCTTCATCGTCGTGGACCCGGGTGCCCTGGCCGGGCGAGACGCCTTCATGGACCGCGTGGAGGTGCTGGTGGCCGAGATGCTGCGCGACGAGGGCGTAAGGTTGCCGGGAGCCCGCCGCGAAGCACTCCGCCGGCGCGCCCAGGCGGAGGGCCTGGAGGTGGCCGACGCCTTGGTGGCGCAGTGGCGGGGCACGCCCGCCGCGCCGGGCTGACCTTCGCCGGGCACTTCAATTTCGGCGCTCCAGGGCGGGGTGGCTTGCCTTAGGATGGGCTCGTGCCAAATCTAGAAAGCGCTGAGCAGATCGTCGACGGTGCGTCGCCAGACGAGGCGATGGCGCAGGCCAAGGCGCTGCTGGAGGAGCTGGAGCCCGCCAACCGGGCGCAGGCGCAGATGTCCTCGCGTGCCACCGCCTGGGTCGTGGCCAGCATCGCGGGCATCCTGGCGTTGATCGCCATCGAGACAGGCATCAGCTACCTGCGCGGTGGAGTCGACCTGCGCGCGCCCTGGATGCCGCTCTGGGGTGCGCTGGTGATGGGGTTGATCTCTGTGTATTTCAGCCGCCGGCCGCAGGTGACGCCCCGGGTGGGTCTGGTCCTGGCCTCGCTGGTGACGGCGTCGTTCCTGGTCGCCATGGGGCTCAACGGCGCGATCGCGGTGTTTGGCCTGGCCATGATCCTGACTTTTGTCCACATCGTGGCGCCGCCCAACGTGGCGCTCGGAGCTTCGCTGCTGGTGCTGGCAGCGTCGGTGCTGACCGTGACCCAGCAGACGGCCGTGTCGCCAGCGGTGTCGGCGCGTGTGTTGGCCGCGGCCTGCATCGCCCTGCTGGTGGTGCAGTTCCTGGCGCGGCAGAACCGGCGCCTGTCGGAAGTGGCCCAGAGCGTGACCTTTCGGCTGCGCACGATGGTGGAAGGCATGGGCGAAGAGCTGCGCCAGACCCGGCAGGAGCGTGACATCGCCGCCGCCACCGACGCGCAGACCGGCCTGCTCAACGCCCGGGCCTTTGAGGAGGCGCTCGGCCGGCAACTCGCGGCCCTCGACGCGGCCACCCCCTGTGCCCTCGTGACCCTGCGTTTCGAGCGACTGGACGAGTTTGTCACCGCGCTGGCGCCCAGCGATCAAAGCCTCTTCCTGGATTTGCTGGTGACCCGCCTGGCAGAGTGTGTGGGTTCGATGGACCTGGGCCGCCTGAGCAAGTGGGAGTTTGCGGGGTTGGTGCGGGCCAAGGGCGCGGAGGCTGAATTCCCCGAGCAGATGGCCACGCAGTGCGCACGTCTTGCGCAACCCATCACCATGGGCACCCGCACTGTGCCCTTGCAGCCCCGCATGGGCGTGGCACGCTGGCCGCAGGACGGCCCTGGGGCCGACGAACTGCTGCACCGCAGCGCCATCGCGCTGGTCATGGCCTCGGACCTGCGCAACGCGGAGCCGGTGTGGTTTGTCCCGCGCATGGAGTCCGTGGTGTCTGACCGGGCACAGATGAGCCAGGCCTTGGACCGCGCCCTGCGCGAAGACGAGTTCGAACTCTTCTACCAGCCCATCGTGGGCGCGCAGCCCCAGCCCCTGCACAAGGCTGAGGCCCTCATTCGCTGGAACGACCCGGTCAAGGGCCGCGTGTCACCTGGCGACTTCATCCCCTTGGCCGAATCCTTCGGCAAGATCGTGCCGTTGACGAATTGGGTGCTGGTGCGGGCGGTGGCGCAGGTGCGCGCGTGGCGGCAGCAGCTCGATGCCGCCTTCCAGGTCAGCGTGAATCTGCCGCCGGCTTACCTGGAGTGGTGTGCAGACCACCCAGCCGAAGCGCTGGAGTTCTTGAGCGGCCTGCAGGCACCTACGGGCAGCATCGTGCTGGAGATCACCGAAGGCGCCTTTCTCAACGTCACGCCCGAGGTCCTCCAGGTGCTGGCCTTGCTCAAGGGCATGGGTTTCGAGGTGGCGCTGGATGACTTTGGTGTCGGCTACTCCTGCTTCGGCCAGCTCGATCGCCTGCCGCTGGACACGCTGAAGATCGACAAGTCCTTGGTGGACCACATCGAAGCCATGCCTGCCAAGCGCGCGGTGTGCACGGCCATCATCAAGGTGGGCCATGAGCTCGGGTTTCGCGTGGTGGCCGAGGGTGTGGAGACGGCGGGTCAGCTGTCCTTGCTGGCGCAGGCCGGTTGCGACTTCATCCAGGGTTACGTGATTGCCCGGCCGATGGGGGCAGGCGACTTCCAGACCTTTGCGCAAGGGTGGGGGCGGGAAGGCCTGCGCTCAGCTGCCTGAGGTGCGCCGCCCTGGTGCGCGCCCGGTGGACCCCCGCACCACCAGTTCCACCTCAATCTCTCGCTGCACGGGCTCCTGCACTCCCCTTTCCAGGGCGCCCAGCAAATAGTCGGCTGCCAGGGTCCACATGGTCTCGGTGGGTACATGGACTGTGGTGAGGGATGGACTCCACTGGCGCGCCAGGTCCAGGTCGTCAAAGCCGACCACGGACATGTCCTTGGGCACCTCAAGGCCCATCGCGGCCGCCTCCAGCAGTGCGCCAAAGGCCAGCACATCGTTGCCGCAGAGCAAGGCGGTGGGCCGCGTCGCGCCCTGCAGGAGTTGCCGCGCGGCCTCTCGTGCTGACTGCGTGATGTAGGGCGACTCCACCAGCCAGCGTGCGGGCAGGTCCAGGCCTGCCTGCGCCAGCGCCTCCCGCACCCCGGCCACCCGTTCTGCCGCGCGGTCGTTGTGGCGGGTGATGCCTGCGAGCATGCCGATGCGCCGATGTCCCAGGTCCAGCAGATAGCGCACCGCCCGGGCGACGGCCTCCCGGTTGCGAAAGCCCACACAGGCAGAGCCCGCTGGCGCCGGGAACGCGCCCGTGTGCACCCAGGGCAGGCCACGTTGTTGCAGCAGGGCGATCAAGCCTGGCAGCTGGCTGGTGCCGGTCAAGGCCAGCGCGTCCACCCCGCGGGCCAGCAGGGCCTGGGCCTGCGCTTCCTCCTGGGCAGGGTCGTAGTCGCTGATCGCCAGGAGCACCACGCGCCCCGCTTCCGCCATGCGGCGCTGAAAGGCCTGAAGCCCATTGGCAAAGATGGCGTTGTCGATGGTGGGCACGATGCAGCCCACGGTGCCACTGCGTTTCAGCGACATCGCCCGCGCGCCCGCATGGGCCACGTAGCCCAGCCGCTGCACGGCTTGCAGCACCTGCGCCCGTAAGGGCGGACGCACGCTCTCTGGTTGGTTGAGCGCGCGTGACACGGTGGCCGTGGAAACACCTGCAGCGCGGGCTACGTCCTGGACGGTCGGAGTGGGTTTGGTGGGCATGTTTGGCAATCGCTTACATCTTGTCATGCAGCAGGCTGGGTTCCGCTGATGGCCTAGGGAAAGTCCGCATGTCTTGAGGGTGCATACCGCCTTGACATCCAGCCCTCACCGGCCAATCATCTGTAAGCGCTTACAAATAGATGTGATGGCGAATCATCCGCCTCCACTTCACGAGGAGACCGCTGACCATGAACCCTGTCAGGCTGCGACGTTGGTCGTATCGGCTGGCCGCTGCGCTGGGGGTGGTTTATGTCGTCTACGTCATCGCACTGAAGATGGCCCACCGCGTCACCGGCGGTCCGCTGGGTGAGGTGGGCGAGTTCCTGCTCGTACTGTGCGGCGTCACCGCGTTTGCGGTGGGTCTGTTCGCCGATGAAGCGGCCCGCGGTGGCGCGAGCCCCAGCGCTTCAGAGGGTTCTCCAGAGTGAGCCTTCCCTGCACCTGACTTCCAGCCCTGATTCCATCCACCAAAGAGGAGACATCATGAAGTTCCAGGAAATCCTTGCCCAGAAAGACGCCGAGCGCCGCCAGTTCCTGCAGGCGGCGCGCCGGCATGGTTTCAACGCGGCCGTGCTGGGCTTGACCGGTGGCTACCTATTCGACAGCCAGGCCCTGGCCCAGACGGCCGCTGACGAGGAGCGCAAGCAGAAGGCGGCCAAGGTGACGATGCTGTTCGCCACCGAATACAAGATCGAGGACTACGTCAAGTACCCGATCATGCAGGCCAAGTACAAGGAAAACGTCGAGACGCAGTCCAAGGGCGAGATCTACTGCAAGCTGCATCCGGCCGGCCAGTTGGGCATCGGCGCGGCGCTGGCCCAGAAGATCCAGGCCGGCACGGTGCAGGGTGGCGCGGTGTCGTTGTCCAACTTCTCGCCGTACACCCCCGTGGTGGACCTGATCAACATCCCCTACTGGTGCGGCGACAACCAGCGCTTTGCCAACCTCGTCACCAGCAAGGCCTGGAACGACGAGATCACGCCCAAGGTCATGGCCAAGGGCTACAAGCCGCTGTTCTACTTCACGGTGGACCCGCGCACCATCGCCAGCCGCAAGGGCTTCAAGCTGATCAAGACGCCGGCGGACATGCAGGGCATGAAGATGCGCGTGCCGCCGTCCAAGCTCCTGCAGACCTTCTATCGCCTGGCCGGCGCCAACCCCACCGTGGTGCCCTGGGGCGAGACGGCCACTGCCATCAAGCAGGGCGTGGCCGACGGGCTGGATCCGGCGATCGCGGCGCTGGCCACCTTCGGCTTCCAGGACCTGCTGGCGCACATCTCGTACATCCGCTCGGTGCCCGACGCGCAGATGTTCGCGGCCAACGCCGGCTGGTATCAGCAACTCGGTGACGGCCTGCGGAAGGCTTTCGATGCGGCCAACGAGCAGACCCAGGTGGAGACCTTTGCCCAGATCGAGAAGGCGCGGGCCGAGTCCATGCGGCTGCTGACGGCCGGCGGCTGCCAGTTCTACAACCCCACCGACGCCGAGATGAAGTCGTGGATGGACACCTGCGGCGAGCAGCGCAAGGAGTACGACGAGTTCAAGCTGCAGTTCGCCGGCTCGCTGGCCGCCTTTGACAACTTCAAGAAGGCGGCCAACACCAAGGGCTCGATCACCGTGGCCGACTTCAAGATCTGACGCGCCCGAGGCCTGACCTGTGAAACGCGTACTCGCCGCCCTGGACCGCGACGCCGAGCGCTGGGCGATGCTGGTGTTCTACACCTTTTGTTGCCTGGTGATCGTGCAGGAAGTGGTGCGCCGCTTCGTGCTGAACTTCTCCTCGGCGTGGGGCGAGGAGGCGGCGCGGTACGCGTTCATTTACCTGGGGTGGATCGGGGCGGCCTATGCGGTGCGCGAGCGTGCGCACATCCGCTTTGACATCGTCATTGGCCGCGTGGGGCCGCGCGCCAAGGCGGCCTTGTACATCTTCGCGGAACTGGCCACTATCGCGTTCGCATGTATTGCGCTGTACTGGAGCCTGCACACCATCCGGCAGTTGCTGCAGTTCGACGGCGCCACCCCCGTGCTGCGTGTCAACAAAGCCTGGTTCGAGGCAGCCGTGCCCATCGCCTTTGCGCTGGTGATCTTCCGCAGCGTGCAGGGCATCCTGCGCGACTTGCAGGATCTGAAAGCCGGCCGGCCGGTCTACGCCGGCAAGGCCATGTTCGAGGAATGACAGGGGTCACGCGTTCATGAATCCAGTCGTGTGGTCCCTGGTGGGGCTCGTGCTTTTGCTGATCGTTGGCGTGCCGTTCTGGGTGGCCATGGGCCTGGGAACGGTAGCAATGCTGGTGTCCACCCAGGCGCTGCCGCTCACCCTGGTGGGCGAGGCGCTGTTCGAGGGGGTGGACTCCTTTGCGCTGATCGCCATCCCGTTGTTCGTGCTCACCGGTGACGCCATGGTGCGCACTGGGCTGGGCGAGAAGCTGCTGAACTTTGCTCAAGCCACCTTTGGCTGGATGCGCGCCGGCTTTGGCACTTCCACCGTGATGGGCTGCGGGTTGTTCGCCTGCATCTCGGGCTCGGACGCGGCCGATGCCGCCGCCGTGGGACGCCTGACCATGGACCGCCTGGTCGAGCGTGGCTACCCCAAGGCCTATGCCTGCGCGCTGGTGGCCTCGGGGGCTTGCACCGGCATCCTCATCCCGCCGTCCATCGCCTACATCATCATCGGGTTGGTCCTGGGGGTGTCCAGTTCCACCTTGTTCCTGGCGGCCTTTGTCCCCGGTGTCATCGTGCTGGTGTCGGTGATGCTCACCAACGCGGTGCTCAACCGCATCCACGGCTACGAGAAGTCGGAGGGTCGCTTTGACCTGGCCGTATGGCTACGCGCCGCCTGGGACGCCAAGTACGCGCTGTCCATCCCGCTCATCATCCTGGGCGGCATCTACTCGGGCGTGTTCACGCCCACCGAGTCCGCCGCCGTGGCGGTCTCGGTGGCCGTGGTCACGGGCCTGCTTCAGAACCGGCTGACGCTGGCTGACTTCCCGGCCATGCTGGGTACCTCGGCGCGGGTGTGCGGGGTGGTGCTGCCCATCATTGCAGTGGCGCTGCTGTTCTCCCAAGCCCTCACCGTGCTCAACGTGCCGCAAGCCTTCGTGGCCTGGGTGATGAGCTTTGGCACCGACCGCACCACGGTCATCCTGCTGTTCCTGGCCATCTGGGTGGTGGCGGGCATGTTCATGGAAACCGGGCCCAACATCGTGGTGCTGGGCCCGCTGCTGTGGCCGCTGGCACAAGCCGTGGGCATGAACCAGATCCACTTCTGCGTATTCATGATCACCACACTGGGGCTGGGCTTCATCACGCCGCCGTTCGGCTTGAACTTGTTCGTGATGTCGGGCCTGACCCGCACCCCGGTGGCGGCGATTGCCGCCCGCGCGCTGCCCTTTGCCCTCGTCATGGTGGGTGTGTCGGCGCTGATTGGCTTTGTACCGGAGATCTCGCTGTTTGCACTGCCCAAGTAGGGCAGTAGCGGCCAGTAGCCCGGCCGCCGCGGTTGAAGGCCCTCACGCCTTTGCCACCTGTGCACCTCCACCGCATCCAACCTTGATCCCCTGCCATGGCTGAAACTTTCCTGAAACGCGCCACCAAGACCCCCGAGACCGAGACCGCCTCGGCGCAGAAGGTGGCGGGCGACATGCTGGCGGCCATCCAGGCCGAGGGTGAGGCGGCTGTGCGCCGCTTCTCCAAGGAGCTCGATGGGTGGAGTGGCGACATCCTCATGAGCCCGGCCCAGATCGAGGCTGCGGTGCGCGAGGTGCCGGCTGGCATCCGCGCTGACATCGACTTCGCGGTCAAGCAGATCACGGCCTTTGCCGTAGCCCAGCGCCGCTCCATCGAGGAGTTCTCGGTCGAGTTGCACCCGGGCGTCATCGCCGGTCAGCGCGTGATTCCTGTCAACGTGGTGGGCTGCTACGCCCCGGCCGGGCGCTACGCCCATGTGGCCTCGGCCTACATGACGGTGGCCACGGCCAAGGCAGCGGGAGTGAAGACGGTGGTGGCCGCCTCCTCGCCTTACCGTGGTGGCGGCATGCACCCCTATGTGCTGTACGCCTTCCAGGCTGCAGGGGCCGATGTGATCCTGACGCTGGGCGGCGTGCAGGCCATCGCCTCGCTGGCCTATGGCCTGTTCAGCGGGCGCAAGGCCGACGTGGTGGTGGGCCCGGGCAACAAGTTCGTGGCCGAGGCCAAGCGCATGCTCTTCGGCCAGGTGGGTATTGACGTCTTTGCCGGCCCGTCGGAAGTGGCGGTGATTGCGGATGACTCGGCCGACCCCGCCATCGTGGCCAGTGACCTGGTCGGCCAGGCAGAGCACGGCCACGAATCCCCTGCCTGGCTCTTCACCACCTCGCGCCCCTTGGCCGAGGAGGTGATGCGCCTGATGCCGGGCTTGATTGAGGCCCTGCCGCCGATTGCGCGTGACGCTGCCGGCTGTGCCTGGCGTGACTATGGCGAGGTGATCCTGTGCGACACCCGCGAGGAGCTCGCGGCGGTGTCTGATCGCTACGCCAGCGAGCACCTGGAGGTGCACGCCCGCGACCTGGACTGGTGGCTGGCCAATCTCACCTGCTACGGCTCGCTGTTCCTGGGCGAGGAGACCACGGTGGCCTACGGCGACAAGGCCAGCGGCACCAACCACGTGTTGCCGACCAAGGGGGCGTCGCGCTACTCGGGCGGCCTGTCGGTGCACAAGTTCGTCAAGACACTGACCTGGCAGCGCATGACCCGCGAAGCCTCGCGTGACATCGGCCTGGTGTCGGCGCGCATCTCGCGCATTGAAGGCATGGAGGGCCACGCCCGAACCTCGGATGACCGCATGCTCAAGTACTACCCCGGGCAGTCCTTTGACCTGGGGGAGCGGGTGACGGTGTGAGGCCTACCCGCCTCAAGACCCACCTCCTCCAGAACTGCTGCCTCCAGACGCAGCGTCTGCAGAACCCGCGCCCCCATAACCCGCGATGAGCGACCACCTGAACCGTCTGTTTTCTCTGGCCGGCCGCCATGCCGTGGTGACGGGCGGCAACTCCGGTATCGGCCTGGCGCTGGCCGAAGCGCTGGGCCGCGCCGGTGCTTCCCTGTTGTTGGTGGCTCGGCGGGAGGATGCGTTGGCGCAGGCGGCGCAGGGATTGGCCGCGCAAGGCATAGAAGCCAGCACCCTGGCCCTGGACCTGGCGGTGACGGCACAGCTGCCCGCCTCGGGCCAAGCCGTCTTGCAACGCATGCCCCAGGCGGACATCCTGGTCAACGCGGCTGGCGTCAACCTGCGCGAGCCGTTCGCCGAAGTCACACCGCAGAGCTGGGACGCGCAGCAGGCGCTGCACCTGGCCGCGCCGTTCTTTCTCACGCAGGCCCTGGCGCCAGGCATGGCCGAACGCGGCTTCGGGCGCATCCTCAACATCGCCTCCTTGCAGTCCACCCGCGCCTTTGCAAACAGCGCACCCTATGGCGCAGCCAAGGGCGGCGTGGTGCAGCTTACGCGTGCCATCGCCCAGGCCTGGTCGGGCCGGGGCATCACCTGCAACGCCATCGG
>CAISJH010000617.1 GCA_903885585.1 uncultured beta proteobacterium | reverse complement strand
GCACGCTCGATGACCTCGTGCTCGCGCGCCTGCGGGATGACCACCACGCCGTCCACATCGCCGAACACCAGGTCGCCGCTGGCCACCGCCACGCCGGCGCACTCCACCGGCACGTCGCGCTGCATCATGCGGGCCCGGCCTTTGGTGTCCAGCGGGCCGATGCCGCCGTGGAAGACGGGAAAGCGCATCTCGCGGATCTGGCGCACGTCGCGCACCAACCCGTCGATCACGCAGCCGGCCGCCCCACGCGCCGTGGCCGCGGTGGACAGCAGTTCCCCCCAGGGCGCGATGCGCTCGGTGGGGCCGTTGCAGGCCAGTACCACCACGTCCCCGGGCTTCAGGTCGTCCACCAGGGCGATCTCCACCTCGTAGGGGTTCTCGCCGTCCTTCACCTCGTAGGCCGGCATGTACAGGCCCGTGCGCGCCCGCCCGACCAGCACCAGGCTGTCATCCAGCGGCCGCACGAAAGGCTTCATGGCTTGGCGCATCAGGCCCAGGCTGTCCATCACGTCGGACAGGATGGCTGCGCTCAAGGGCTTCAGGGCGGCTGAGTCGATCATGGGCATGGCGGCGGTTTGTTGCAGGCGGTGGTGCGGGCTCAAGCGCGGGGTTCAGAGCCAGGCGCGGCCGATCGTAGTGGTCCCCTTCGTCGTGCGCGATCGGGATTTGCCACGAGCGGGCCCAGGGACCACGGCTTCTTGAAGATGACGCCCATCTCAGCGGCCCGTCGGCCAGGGCTGCGGTCCAGCAAGGCAGAAGTGCTGTTTGTCGCAGGGCGATGGCCCGGCCGGACCTTGCGGATTACGCTTCAGCCCTGAATTGATGCCCCACTGGCCAACCCATCCCTCAACCCACACCAAGAGGAGCCCGCCATGTCCACCACTGACGACCTGAGCCGCCTGGCCGAGTTGCACCGCAGCGGCGCCTTGAGCGACGACGAGTACGCCCAGGCCAAGTCCCGCGTTCTCAATGAACGTGTACTGCGCGACCAGCCGGCGCTGGTGGGCGCGCTCAACGGCCTGCGCCGCAGCCGCAGCGACCGCTGGGTGGGGGGCGTGTGCGGTGGGCTGTCCGAGGCCACGGGGCTGGCTACCTGGTTGTGGCGCCTGGCGTTCGTCCTGTTCACCTTCTTCGGAGGAGCGGGTCTTCTGGTCTATGTGCTGCTGTGGATCTTCGTGCCGGCTGAGCCCATGGTCCAGTCCACACCGCGGCAACTCGGGGCATGAGGCCCGGTCAACTGCGGATGACCAGCGCTCCAGGAGAGCGCCCGGAACGCTGAATGCCGGCGATGTGCACGCTGGTTTGCCGATAACGGCTCATCAGTTCCCGCGCTTCTTCGATGATGGCCTGGGCCCGCTCGGTGCCGATGTCGGCTTCGCACTCCTGGGCAAGCCCGGGCAACATCGCAATGAGCCGTGAGTTGCGAGTCTGGCGAGCGATCTCCAGCAGCCGGGTGGCTGCACCCGCAGCGTCGCGCTGGTCACCAGGCCCCAGTTCGTCGCCCATGGCCTGCTGCAAGGCGGATTCGGCCGCAGCGTTGACCGAGGTCAAGGCTTGCTGGATGATCTGACTGGCTTCCTTGCCGTGGCCTGCGGCGACGGTCAAGGCTTCCGCGGCTGAGCGTGAGGTGCAGAACCGCAGGGCCACGGCCCGAATGAAGTCGTTGCGTTCTTCGCACTCAGACCACGCGACCGGAAGCCGGGCCCACAGACTCAGCAACAACTGGGCCGCTTCGGCGTCAAAACCTTCGTCCAGACTTGCGGCGCCCTGCGCCAGAAGGCGGCCCCGGGCGATCTGCACCTCGCCACGGCGGATCTGCAGCAGCGTCTCGCCGGCCGCCGACAGGCGTTCCAGCCGTACGGACCCGCTGTATCGGCGAGAGAAGGCCCGCAGTTCATCCACCGAGTTGTCCATGCCGTCCCGGTCGCCGGTATCGAACTGGATCAGCGCCATCAAAAACAGACTCAGCGAGTCGAACAGCCGTGATCGCCCGCCGAGCGCGCGGGCGCGCTTGAGCAGCTTCAAGGCCTCCTGGTGCTGGCCGAGGTGGAAGGCCAGTGCGCCGGCGTGCTGGGCGCGCAGCAGACATCCGGGTGTCAATTCCGCAGCGGCGCGGTAGCTTTCCATGGCCTTGGAGAACTCTGCGCGCTCCACCCGCAAGCGCCCCAGCAAGTCCTGAGCGTCTGCGTTCTCGGGGTCTTCCTTCACCAGGGCCTCCAGGCCCTTGCGCGCCTGCGTGGTGCGCCCGGCCGTGATGTCGGCACGCACGAGCCCGACGCGTGCCCACCCTTCGGGCTGGATCTCCAGAACCCGCGCGAACAGCTTGGCTGCGTCATCCGGCCGGTTCAAGCGCAGCAGCAGCTCTGCCGCCAGGCGTGCGCAGTACTGCCAATAGCGGTGCCTCTC
>CAISJH010000616.1 GCA_903885585.1 uncultured beta proteobacterium | reverse complement strand
GCGCACTTTGGCGACAAGGTCTTCCAGACGGTGATCCCCCGTAACGTGCGTCTGGCCGAGGCGCCCAGCTACGGCCAGGCGGGCGTGGTGTTCGACCCCTCGTCCAAGGGGGCGCAGGCTTACGTGGCCTTCGCGCAGGAGATGGTGCAGAGGCTAGCGCGGTGACGCTTCGGGCCCCTGATGAGGGCGGGGCGACCGCCCTCCCTGCAGGCTTGGCGTCGCCGGTGTCGGCTGCTGCGGTGCTGGCCGCAGACCTGGACCTGGAGATGCTTCAACGCATCGAGGACAGCAGCCTGAACGCCAGCGCGCCACCGCAACAGCGCTGGCTGGACGGCTGGATCGTGCGCTACTGCCCGGGCAAGGCCAAGCGAGCGCGGTGCATCAACGCCGTGGCCCTGGGCCAGCGCAGCCCGCAAGCCAAGCTGACCGAATGCGAAGCCCTGTTCCGGGAGGCTGGCTTGCCCCTGGTGGTGCGTATCACACCGTTCACCCAGCCGGTGGGCCTGGATGCCGAGCTGGCGCGCCGGGGCTGGCCGATGTTCGATGACACGCGGGTGATGGTGCTGGCCGAGTTGCAAGGGAGGTCACCAGCGCAGGCAGCTGCCTTGGCAGGCTCAGGCGCCGAGGCGGGCCAGATGGTCCAGTCCGGACTGCCTCCGGGTTGGACCGAGACCCACGAAGGCGCGCTCGACTACGCCCGCACGGTGGGTGCCCTGCGCGGCTCCTCAGCGCTGGAGATCGAGTCTCACGCGCAGCGCCTGCAAGGGTCTCCCGTGCCCTACACCGGCCTGGTCTGGCGCGATGACGTCGGGCAAGTGCAGGCCTGCGGCCAGTTCGCCCGCGAGGCGGGCTTGGTGGGTCTGTACGACATCTTCACCGCACCCGCCGCGCGAGGCCGTGGTCTGGCCCGGGCGCTATGTGCCCGGCTGCTGGTACTGGCGCGGGACGAGGGCGCCCGCACCGCCTACTTGCAAGTGGATGCTGCCAACGCGCCAGCCCGCAAGGTGTACGCCCGCCTGGGCTTCCAGGACGCCTACACCTACCACTACCGCAGCAGCGAAGCGGGCGCTCACTGAAGCCCTGGACATCGTCGCGTCAAGCAGTAGGCCGCGTGAGGGACCTGGTCAAAGCCGCCAAGTCCGCTCACGACACCTGGAGAGCCGGGCTTCAGCTCCGCGCCGGCCCCACCACCTCGATGCCGGTCTTGCGCAGCGCTGCGTCCAGCGCAGCGATCTCGCCGGCCACCAGGGCATCCAAGCGCGCCAGCTCGGCGTCCACCTTGGCCATGGCCTCCTGAGACACCTCACGGGCCTGCTGTGTCGGCGGCTCGTCAGCGATGGACACCACGCTGATCAAGTCCGACAGCGTGTCGTTCAGTCCTGCGCGGTGGCGCAGCACGTCCCTTGAGGACTCCCGGTGGATGTCCACCAGCACGCCTTCGATGGCTTCCAGCGCCAGCACCATGGACTTGCCGCGCTCGGCCAGGGTCTGATCGCCCGCGCCCAGCCGACGCTCCAGCTCGCGCAGTTGGCGCTTGAGCAGACGGATGCGGTTCACCCCCTCATTGAGCGAAGACCAGCGTGCGTACAGCTGGCGCAGCAGCGCACCTTGCTGCTCGAAGGCGCGCTGCGTGGTCTTCACGCGTGGGTCTTTGACGACCGAAAAGCTCGCCTCCAGACGCTGCCCTCCAGCCTCCAGCACCACGCGGTAACGCCCGGGCACGACAGCCGGGCCGGGGATGTCCTCGGCGTCTTCGGCCAGCGGCTTGTTGCGCCGCGTCATCAGCGCCGGGTCCAGCTTGACCGGGCCGCGCTGGCGCAGGTCCCACACGACGCGGTTCAGGCCGGGCTGGGTGCCGGGCTTCTTGCCGTTGGGCAGGTTGGCATCGTCGCTGGCCAGGGCGGTAACGGTGTAGCCCTCCGAGTCCAGGAAGCTCAGCTTGACCGGCCCCGTGAAGCCTTCGGGCAGCTGGTAGTAGATGAGGGCGCCGTTGGGCGGGTTCTCCCCCACCTCCAGGAAGCGGCGCCCGGGCTTGCCGTCCGGGCCCACCATGGTCTCGGTGCCGCCGCCAATGCCAAAGGCCGGGCCGTAGCTGACCCCCTTCTTCGCGAAGCCCGAGCCCGCGCTCCAGGACAACCGGGCCCGCACCGTGTCGCGCGGCG
>CAISJH010000615.1 GCA_903885585.1 uncultured beta proteobacterium | reverse complement strand
CGGGTCGGGGTCGAAGGCGAACAGGCCCTCGCGTTCGCCCTCGTCCAGCACCACCAGCTGCGGGGCGTTGGTGAAGCGCTGCAGGAAGGGGCGGTCGATGCGATCGTGCTTGATCAGCTCATGCATCAGCGCCATGAACAGGGCCCCGTCGGTGCCGGGCTTGATGGGAATCCACTCGTCGGCGATCGCCGAGTAGCCCGTGCGCACCGGGTTGATGGAGATGAAGCGCCCGCCGCGCCGCTTGAAGGCCGACAGCGCAATCTTCAGCGGGTTGCTGTGGTGGTCTTCGGCGGTGCCGATCATCACGAAGAGCTTGGCCTGGTCCAGGTCCGGCCCGCCGAACTCCCAGAAGCTGCCGCCCACGGTGTAGATCATGCCCGCGGCCATGTTGACCGAGCAGAAGCCGCCGTGCGCGGCGTAGTTGGGCGTCCCGAACTGGCGCGCGAAGAGGCCGGTCAGCGCTTGCATCTGGTCGCGCCCGGTGAAGAGGGCGAACTTCTTCGGGTCGGTGGCGCGGATGCGGGAGAGGCGCTCGGTGAGGATGGCGAAGGTCTCCTCCCAGGAGATGGGCTCGAACTCGCCGGCCCCGCGCTCGGCGCCGGGCTTGCGCCGCAGCGGCTGCGTCAGGCGCGCGGGCGACACCTGCTTCATGATGCCCGAGCTGCCCTTGGCGCAGATCACGCCCTTGTTGATGGGGTGGTCGGGGTTGCCGTCGATGTAGCGCACCTCGGGGCCGTTTTCACCCTGGCGCAGGTGCACCCGGATGCCGCAACGGCAGGCGCACATGTAGCAGGTGGTGCACTTGACCTCGGTGGCGCCGTAGTCCGTGCCTGGGGGCGGCGCCAGTGGGTTGTGCAGGGGGAGGCGGCCGTCGGTGGACAGAAGGGAGGGCGTCACGGTCACGGTAGGCCTGCTGAAAGTGGAGGGGGCGGGGTTACTGGAAGAGTCAGTCGCCGGCGGTGACTCAGGTCGCGGTGTCGGAGGCTGGCTGGGTGGAGGCCAGCACCGCCAGCGCAGCTGAGGCCAGGCGCGCCAGTGGCGAGTCGGCGCGCGAGGTCAGTACCACCGGCACCCGTGTGCCCAGCACCAGCCCCGCACACTCGCCGCCGCCGATGTAGACAAAGCTCTTGTAGAGGACGTTGGCGGCGTTGAGGTCGGGCAGCAGCAGCAGGTCGGGGTCGCCCGCCACCGCCGAGGTCATCTTCTTGATGCGTGCCGCTTCTGCGGAGATGGCGTTGTCAAAGCCGAACGGGCCCTCGACGATCGCCTGCGGCCAGGCGCCGGCCTGGTGCTCGGTCACCAGGGCCTGCGCGTCCAGCGTAGCGGGAATGGAAGGGTTCACGCTCTCCACAGCCGCCACGATGCCCACCTTGGGATGGGGCGCGCCCAGGGCCTGCAGCAAGTCCAGGGCGTTGGACAGGATGTCGCGCTTGGTCTTGAGATCGGGCGCGATGTTGACCACGCAGTCGGCCAGCGCGAGCAGCTTGTGATATCGCGGCACGTCGAAGACAAAGGCGTGTGAGATACGCCGCGGACCGCGCAGGCCGGTGTCGCGTGCCACCACGGCCGACATCAGTTCATCGGTGTGCAGCGAGCCCTTCATCAAGGCGGACACGCCTCCGGTTCGGGCCAGCGTCACGGCGCGCTGTGCCGCAGTCGGGGCGTCCAGCCCGGCGTCTACCAGCTCCAACGCACTGATGTCGATGTGGGCGGCGCCCGCCGCCCGGCGGATGTCGTCAGCGGGCCCCACCAACACGGGCCTGGCGATCCCTGCTGCAGCGATGTCCTGTGCCGCCTGCAGCGCCAGGGCGTCGCAGGGGTACACCACGGCCAACGCCTGGGGTGACGCGCCCGCGGCGGTGCAGGCGCGATCCACCAGCGCGTGCAGCCGGGGGTGGGTTCTGGCGGGCGCGGCGGGGAGTGCCGCGTGCGTGGATCCCGCGTGCGCCCCGGCTGTCGTGGTCGACTTGAAGTCCGTCATGACCGGGGGGCCCGCGCAGACCGACCGCTCAGGTGTAGTCCTTGTACTTGTCCAGGAAGCGCACTGGCTTGGACAGCGCATCGCGGCGGAAGGGGTCGCCCAGTTCGCGGGTGCACATGATCTCGATCACGCAGCTCTTGCGCTGGTTCATCTGCAGGTCAATGGCGCGCTTGAGCGCCGGGCCCACGTCTTCCAGCTTGTCCACCGTGATGCCCTCGGCGCCCATGGCGCGTGCGATGCCGGCGAAGCTTTCGCTCTCCAACTCGCCTGCCACGAAGCGGCGGTTGTAGAAGTCCACCTGGTTCTTCTTCTCGGCACCCCACTGCCGGTTGTGGAACACCACCGACGTCACCGGAATGTCGTGGCGCACGGCGGTCATGATCTCGCTCATGCTCATGCCCCAGGCGCCGTCGCCAGCGTAGGAGACGGCCGGACGGTCGGGGCGGGCCACCTTGGCGCCGATGATGGTGGGCAGGGCGTAGCCGCAGTTGCCGAAGCTCATGGGCGCGAAGAAGCTGCGCGGCTCCTCAAAGCGCAGGTAGCTGTGCGCCACGGAGTTGATGTTGCCAATGTCGGTGGAGATCATCACGTGCGCCGGCATGGCCTTTTCCAGCTCGCGCAGCACCTGGCGGGGGTGCAGCCACTGCCCGCCCGTGGGCGTCTTCTCACCCTTGGCCTCTTCGATCATGTCCAGGCTGTAGGCGTCTTTCTCGTGCGTCCACTCGGAGAGCTCCTTCTCCCATGCGGCCTTTTCCTCGGCGGTCTTGGCGGCTCGCTCGGCGCGCGTGGCGTCACAGGCCAGCGTGCGGTTGGCCAGGCGCTCCAGCAGGGCCAGGGCGGCGGCCTTGGCGTCGCCGCAGATGCCCACGTCCACCTTCTTCACCAGGCCCAGCATCTTGGCGTCGGCGTCGATCTGCACCAGCTTGGCGCCCTTGGGCCAGTAGTCCATGCCGTACTGCGGCAGCGTGCCGAAGGGCCCGAGCCGGGTGCCGAGCGCGATCACCACGTCGGCCTGCGCGATCAGGCGCATGCCGGCCTTGCTGCCCTGGTAGCCCAGCGGGCCGCACCACTGCGGGTGGCTGGCCGGGAAGCTGTCGTTGTGCTGGTAGCTGTTGACCACCGGGCAGCCGATGCGCTCGGCCAGCGCGATGGCCTCCTTGAAGGCCTCGCCCATGACCACGCCGCCGCCGGAGATCATGACCGGGAACTTCGCGTTCGCGATCAGCTCGGCCGCAGCGTTCAGGCTCTCCTCGCCGCCGGCGCCGCGCTCGATGCGGATGGGGCGCGGGATCTCGCAGGTGATGTCGCCGTAGAACAGGTCGCGCGGGATGTTCAGCTGCGTCGGGCCCAGCTCGAGCAGCGCGCGGTCGAAGGCGCGCGCGGTGAGCTCGGCCATGCGCTTGTTGTTCGAGACGTGCGCCTGGTACTTGGTGAACTCCGCGAACATCGGCAGCTGGTGCGCCTCTTGAAAGCCGCCCAGGCCCTGCGTCAGCGTGCCGGTCTCCGGGGTGATCACGACCACCGGGCTGTGCGCCCAGTAGGCGGCGGCGATCGCCGTGACCGCGTTGCTGATGCCCGGGCCGTTCTGGCCGATGATGACGCCGTGCCGGCCGCTGACGCGCGAGTAACCGTCGGCCATGTGGCCGGCGCCCTGCTCGTGCACCACCGGGATCAGGCGGATGCCCGCAGGCGCGAAGATGTCCATCGCGTCCATGAAGGCCGAGCCCATGATGCCGAACATCGTGTCCACGCCCTGCGCGACCAGGGTCTCGACGAAGGCCTCGGAGGGCGTCCTGCGGGTGGGCCCCACCGGGACGGTGCGGGCGCCTATCGGTTGCGGTGCGTTCATCGAAGCGTGCTCCTCGTGGGGATCCGGAGGGTTCCGGGGTGTTCTGGGGTCGTCGGCCTGGCGGGCGCATGGCGCGGCCCGTGAGCCGGGATCATAGCGGTGCAT
>CAISJH010000614.1 GCA_903885585.1 uncultured beta proteobacterium | reverse complement strand
GCCACCGCCTTCAGCCTGGCGATGAGCCCGACCTTGGCCATCGGCACGGCCGCGAGTTACGCGCCGGCTGACGAGGGCTGGGGCCCGAGGCCGGTGCCCGTGGTGCAGGGCCACCCGGCGCTGGCCTCGCACATCGCGCAAAGCGTGATCCAGGACGACTTTGACCTCACTATCGTCAACCGCATGGACGTGGACCACGGCCTGACCGTGCCGCTGAGCCTGATGTGCGGCGAGCAAGACCCGAAGACCGGCGCCTGGCCCTGCCCGGTGATCCCGTTTGCCGTGAACGTGGTGCAGTACCCCGTCCCGTCGGGTCGACGCTGTTTTGCACTCGGCCAGGCCATCCGCCGTGCGGTGGAGAGCTTCGATGAGGACCTGAACGTGCACATTTGGGGCACGGGCGGCATGAGCCACCAGTTGCAGGGCCCGCGCGCCGGGCTGATCAACCGCGAGTGGGACAACCGCTTCCTGGACCGTCTGATCGACGAACCGGCCGCGCTGGCACAGGTGCCGCACATCGACTACGTGCGCGATGCGGGCAGCGAGGGCATCGAGCTCGTGATGTGGCTGATCGCCCGAGGTGCGATGGCGGATGTGGCTACTGCCAACCCTGGGCCCAAGCCCCAGTTGGCGCACCGGTTCTATCACGTGCCCGCCTCCAACACGGCCGTGGGCCACCTGATCCTGGAGAACTGACAGCATGACCATCAACGTGGCCCTCGCCGGCGCCGGTGCCTTCGGCATCAAGCACCTGGACGGCATCAAGAACATTCCCGACGTCAAGGTCGTCTCGCTCATCGGGCGCGAGTTCGGCAAGACCCAGGAAGTGGCCGACAAGTACGGCATCGCCCACGTCACCACCGACCTGGCCGAGAGCCTGAAGATCGCCGAGGTGGACGCCGTCATCCTGTGCACGCCCACGCAGATGCATGCCTCTCAGTCGATCGCCTGCTTGCAGGCGGGCAAGCACGTGCAGGTGGAGATTCCGCTGTGTGACGTGCTGAAGGACGGACAGGCTGTGGTGCAGTTGCAGAAGGAAACCGGCAAAGTGGCCATGTGCGGCCACACCCGGCGCTTCAACCCCAGTCACCAGTGGGTGCGGCGTCGCATCACGGCGGGTGAGTTCCACATCCAGCAGATGGATGTGCAGACCTACTTCTTCCGTCGCACCAACATGAATGCGCTGGGCCAACCCCGCAGCTGGACCGACCACCTGCTGTGGCACCACGCCGCCCACACCGTGGACCTGTTCGCCTACCAGGCGGGCAGTCCCATCGTGAAGGCCAACGCCGTGCAGGGGCCCATCCACCCGGTGCTGGGTATCGCCATGGACATGAGCATCCAGCTCAAGGCTGCCAACGGCGCCCTCTGCACCCTGAGCCTGTCGTTCAACAACGACGGACCGCTGGGCACTTTCTTCCGCTACATCGGCGACACAGGCACCTACATCGCCCGCTACGACGACCTGTTCAACGGCAAGGACGAGAAGATCGACGTCTCCAAGGTGGACGTCTCGATGAACGGCATCGAGCTGCAGGACCGCGAATTCTTCGCCGCCATCCGCGAGGGCCGCGAGCCCAACGCCAGCGTGGCCCAGGTGCTGCCCTGCTACGAGGTTCTGCACCAGTTGGAGCAGCAGTTGGCTTGAGCGATCACCGAACCATCGGCTGGGCCGCTGGCGTCTTTGGCTAGGTTGCGTCCTCGGTATTGCGCTCCCAGAACAAGCGCTTGTCGCGTTCGATGAGGGAGCGCAGCGCAGCCGGCAGCGCTTGATCCAGGAAGACCACGTCGACGCGGTAGAGCAGCCCCAGGCGCTCGATGGCTTCGATCAACTGAAGCCGTTGTTCCGTCGTCCAGCCAGCCGCCTCTATGGCCAGGTCGATGTCGGATTCGGTGCGGTACGCACCCGTTGCGCGAGACCCATAGATCCAGGTTCGGCGCAGGCCGGGCTGGTCTGCGAGGGCCTGGCGTAGGCGCGCGGCGCTGAGGGGTCCCAGGCCGAACCCGTCCAAAGTCGGTGCGCCGACAGCCTCGTTCACTCGCGTTCCCGCATGGTCATTTCCAGGCCCCGCAAGGCGGCGATGCCGGGCCCGCGAAGGAACTGCACTACCTGTGCTGCCTTGTCCTGGTCGTACTCATGGCTGGTGTCGTTGCGGTGTTCGCGCAGCAGCATCCAGGTATCCGCGTCGCCGATCAAGCGAGCCTCGAAGGCGGCAGGCAGCACATCCCAGGCCTTGGCCGCGATGCGCTCCCCCTTGAGCACCAGGTACCTGAAGAGCGTCTTCCAGCCCATCTCGAAGGTGAACTCGAAGCGCTGGATGATCGCGTCGCGGATGAATTCGCTCTCGGGCTGCTCCAGGGCATCCTCCAGGCGCCGCAGGGCCTGGGCAAAGGTGGACCGCTGCAGGTGGTAACGCTCGCGTTCCTGGGTTGTGCCCGTCATCTGTACAACCAGCGTGTCTTGATCACTGAGAATCTCCTGCGCGGCACCAAGCCGATTCAGGCCAAGCTTCCTACCCCTGTCATGACCACCACGACGCTTTATTCTCGCCGCATCGGCCCCTTCGAAGTTGCCCCCATCGGCCTGGGGTGCATGAACCTGAGCCACGCCTATGGCGCTCCTCCGCCGGCTGATCAGGCTGAGCGCTTCCTGCTGCAGGCGCTGGACCTGGGCGTCACGCACTTCGACACCGCCGCGCTGTACGGCTTTGGCGCCAACGAGACGCTGGTGGGTCGGGTGCTGAAAGCCCATCGCTCGCGGATCGTGCTGGCCAGCAAGGGCGGCATGGCGGGCGTGAACTTTCCCGATGGTGTCAAGCGCGTCATCGATGGCCGGCCCGAGGCCATCCGCCGTAACTGTGAAGACAGCCTCCAGCGCTTGGGCACGGACGTGATCGACGTGTACTACCTGCACCGTTGGGACAAGGCCATTCCCATCGAGGATTCGGTGGGTGAGATGTCACGCTTGGTGGAGGAGGGCAAGGTGCGCGTGCTGGGCTTGAGCGAGGTCTCTGCGGCCACGCTGCGCCGGGCACATGCCGTGCACCCCATCAGCGCGGTGCAGACCGAGTACTCGCTATGGACACGCAACCCGGAGATTGCCGTGCTGCAGGCCTGCCGCGACATCGGTGCGGCTTTCGTGGCCTTCAGCCCGACGGCACGGGCCTTCCTGACGGGCCAGCTGCGTGATGTCTCCACGCTGGACGCCAAGGACATCCGCCGCAGCATGCCGCGCTTTGCGCCCGAGACCTACGCCCGCAACCTGGCGCTGCTGCCGCCCTACGAGGCGCTGGCGCGGGAGGCTGGCTGCACCTCAGCGCAGCTGGCGCTGGCCTGGTTGCTGTTGCGGGGGGAGCATGTCATTCCGCTGCCCGGCACCACCAGCGTGGAGCATCTGCGCGAGAACGTGGGCGCGTGGGACGTGCAGTTGTCGGTATCGGTGCTGGAGCGGGCCGGCGCGCTGATCAACCAGCACACCGTGACGGGCGGCCGTTACGGCGCGCAGAGCGAGTCCGAGGTCGACACTGAACGGTTCTGAGAGCTACCCCGCCGCTGCCTCTAGCCCCGAGCGGAAGTGCGCCTGCATGGTCTGACGGGCAGCCTCCGCATCACGCGCCGACAGCGCTTGCATCAGGGTCCGGTGTTCGGCCAGCGAGTCTTCCAGCCGGCCTTGCTTGAAAAGCGAGTGGTGGCGGTTGAGCTTCATCATCTTGCGCAGGTCCTGCACCACCTGCACGGCCCAGCGGTTGCCGGCGATGTCCAGCAGCGCTATGTGAAAGCGCTCGTTGGTGGCAAAGAAGGCGTCACGCTGGCCCACCTGCATCTCCAACTGGGCGTGAAGTTCTTGTAGCTGTGCACGCTGTTCTGCAGTGGCCTGCGCTGCCACCTGAGCCGCAGCATCGCTCTCCAACAGGGCCAGCAGGTGGTAGACCTGGGCCACGTCGTCTTGCGACATCTCAGTGACGTAGGCGCCGCGCCGCACCTTCATGGTCACCAGGCCCTCCACGGCCAGCACCTTCAGCGCCTCTCGCATGGGCGTGCGGCTGATGCCCCACTGGGCGCACAGCTTCATCTCGTCAATCCAGCTGCCAGGCTCCAGTTCGCGCGCAAAGATCTGCTGACGCAAGCGCTCGGCCACCTGCTCGTACAGCGCGGTGGGCGACAGCATGCCCAAGGGGGCGGCTGTCGCGGCAGCGGGTGCAGCAAGGGGAGGGGTGGCGAGGTCCGTCATGGCCCGAGAGGGGGAACGATCAAGGCTGAAGCCAACGTTGAAACGGAGCGAGTCGTCAGATTGACGTTGGTTTTGAATTCATAATTATGCATAATTCGTCGCGGTTCGCCACACTTTGTCAGACCCCAAGCGCCCACGACCACCCGCCCACCGCACGACACAGGCCCGCGCATGAGCAACCCCACCTCCCCCGAATTCAAGTCCGCCACGCTGGAGCAGTGGCAGCAGGCCGCCGCTAAGTCGGCCCCTGGCGGTGACGTATCAGCGCTGAACTGGGTCACGCCCGAGGGCCTGACCGTCAAGCCGCTGTACACCGCGGCGGACACCGCGGCGCTGCCGCATGCCGACACCTTGCCTGGCTTCGAGCCCTTCATCCGCGGCCCCCAGGCCACGATGTATGCGGTGCGGCCCTGGACCATCCGCCAGTACGCGGGCT
>CAISJH010000613.1 GCA_903885585.1 uncultured beta proteobacterium | reverse complement strand
GGTACCATGTCTGCTGTTGAGATTGCAGGAGTTTTGCCCATGTCCATGGACGTCGTCGATTTCGAGATCAAGGGTTCGGAGATGCAGTTCGTCGAGGTCGAGCTCGACCCTGGCGAGGCCGCCATTGGCGAGGCCGGCAGCATGATGTTCATGGATGCCGGCATCGGCATGGACAGCGTGTTTGGTGACGGCAGCGCGCAGCAGGGTGGCTTCTTCGGCAAGCTGCTGGGCGCGGGCAAGCGCCTGGTCACGGGCGAGTCGCTGTTCACCACGATCTACACCAACCAGAGCACCTCGAAGCAGCGCGTGGGGTTTGCGGCGCCGTACCCGGGAAAGATCCTGCCGATGAACCTGAAGCAGCTGGGCGGCATGCTCATCTGTCAGAAGGACGCCTTCCTGTGCGCCGCGCGCGGGGTGTCGCTGGGCATCTACTTCCAGCAGAAGCTGTCGGTAGGTTTCTTCGGCGGTGAGGGCTTCATCATGCAAAAGCTCGAGGGCGATGGCCTGGCCTTTGTGCACGCCGGCGGCACGGTGCTGCGCCGTGACCTGCAACCCGGGCAGACCCTGCTGGTGGACACGGGCTGCCTGGTGGCGATGACGCCGAACGTCAACTTCGAGATCCAGTACGTGGGCAAGATCAAGACGGCGCTCTTCGGCGGCGAGGGTCTGTTCTTCGCCAAGGTCACCGGGCCGGGCTCGGTGTGGCTGCAGAGTCTGCCGTTCTCGCGCCTGGCTTCGCGCGTGTTCGCGGCCGCGCCGCAGCGCGGGGGCTCGCGCGAGGAGGGCTCGATGCTCACCGGCCTAGTGGGTGGTGGCGTGCTGGGGGGAATTCTCAGCGGGGACGATGACTGATGACGGACCTTCTTCGCCGTGGCTTGTTGAGTGCCGGTGGCTTGGCCCTGGCGAGCGGCCCGTGGGCATTGCAGGCCCAACCGGCGGCGGGTTCGGTGACACCCGCCAACGCTGCGGCCGGCCGTCCCCCCCGCCCTATCTTCGTGCTGAACTCGCAGGACGCGTCCGTCAGCGTGATCGACCCCGCCTCCTGGGCCGAGCAGCGGCGCATCGAGGTGGGCAAGGAGCCGCACCACCTCTATCTCACGCCCGATGAGAAGAGTCTGATCGTGGCCAACGCGGCGGGCAACTCGCTGACGTTCATTGACCCAGCCACCGGCGCTGTGCAGCGCACCGTGCGCGACATCGTGGACCCGTACCACCTGCGCTTTTCACCCGACATGAAGTGGTTTGTCACGGCGGCCAACCGCCTGAACCACGTGGACCTGTACCGCTGGCAGCCGGCCGAGGCGCAACCCTTCAAGCTGGTCAAGCGCATCGAGGCGCCCAAGACCCCCAGCCACCTCTTTATCGACAGCCGCTCCACGGTGGTGTATGCCTCGCTGCAGGACAGCGATGAGCTGATCGCCATCGACCTGGCCACGCAGGCGGTGCGCTGGAAGGTCAAGACCGGCAAGATGCCGGCCGATCTGTTTCTGACCAAGGATGACCGTCACCTGCTGGTCGGCTTGACCGGTGACCGCGTGGTGGAAGTATTTGATGTCTCGGGCCCGGCGCCGCGTCAGGTCAAGCGCATCGCCACGGGCGAGGGGGCTCACGCTTTCCGCGCGCGGGGCGACGGCCGGCATGTGTTCGTGAGTAACCGCGTGGCCAACACCATCAGCATGATCGACCTGCAGACCTTTGAGGTGGCGGCGCAGCTACCCGGCCCGGGCGGGCCGGACTGCATGGAGGTGATGGCCGACGGCAGAACATTGCTGCTCAGTTCGCGCTGGGCGCGCAAGCTGAGCGTGATCGACATCGACAAGCGCCAGGTGGTGCGCCAGGTGGCGGTGGGCCGCTCGCCGCACGGCGTCTGGACGCTGGACCACGCGGCGCGGCAGTGAAGATCGGGCTCCTGCTGCTGGCCTTGGGTGGCGCTGCGGCTGCGGCCGGGGCTACACCGGCACCGCGCTGTGATCGGCCGGTCTACCTCACCTTCGACACCGGTCACATGGGCGTGGCGCCCCTGGTGGCCGAGGTGCTGAGCCGCCAGCAGGTGAAGGTCACCTTCTTTTTGGCCAACGAGCGCACACGCAATGGCGGCGCCAGCCTGGACGAGGAGTGGTCGCCCTGGTGGAAGGCCCGCGCCGCCGAAGGCCACGCCTTCGGCTCGCACACCTGGGACCATGACGTCTGGCGGGCTGATGTGCCTGGGCCGCAGGCGGCAGCGCCTGACTTCCGCGTCAAGCCGACCATGGGCTCCCAGGCTGGACGTGAGCGCGTACTCACGCCGGAAGCCTATTGCCAGGGGTTGAAGGCCCCGGCGCGCCGCTTCGAGGCGATGACCGGCCAGCCCATGGGAGCGGTCTTTCGCGCGCCGGGCGGCAAGACTTCGCCGGCCCTGCTGAAGGCCGCGCAGGCCTGCGGTTTCACGCATGTGGGCTGGACGGCAGCGGGTTTTCTGGGCGATGAGCTCCCGAGCGACCGCTATCCCAACGAGCGGCTGCTGCAGCAGGCGCTGCGCGATGTGAAAGCTGGCGACATCCTGCTGGCGCACCTGGGCATCTGGTCGCGCCAGGACCCGTGGGCGCCTGGCGTGCTGGAGCCGCTGATCACGGGCCTGAAGGCCCGCGGACTTTGCTTTGCGACCCTGCGCGAGCACCCGGTGCTCGGTGCAGCGGCGGCGGCGAGGGCCCCCTGATGCTGCAGAGCGCGGTGGACGCCTTCGGCCTGGCGCAGCAGTGGCTCTTTGAGCAGCTGGTGCAGCCGGTCATGTTTGCGCTCGGCCTGGGCAACCTGCTGGAGGAGGGCTTCCGCGGCACCGGCTGGCTCCTGGTGGGGCTGCTGCAGATCGCCTTGCTGGTGACGGTGGTGGGGGCGCTCCAGCGCTGGCGGCCGGTGGAGCTGGTCACTGACCGCAGCGCGGTACGCGTGGACGTGCTCTACACCCTGCTGCACCGCCTGGGCCTGTTCCGTCTGGTGATGTTCTTCACGCTCGAGCCGCTGGTGTTTGAGCTGCTGGGCGAGTTGCGCATGGCCGGCGTGCAGCCTTGGCAGCTCGACGCCCTGTGGCCGGGCGTCACGGACACGGCGCTGGTGAGCTTTGTGCTGTACCTGCTGCTGTTTGACCTGGTGGACTACTTCATCCACCGCGGCCAGCATCAGCTGCGTTGGTGGTGGCAGCTGCATGCGCTGCATCACAGCCAGCGCCAGATGACCATGTGGTCCGACAACCGCAATCACCTGCTGGACGACCTGCTGCGCGATCTGGTGTTCGTGGGCGTGGGCATTGCCGTGGGGGTGGGGCCGGGGCAGTTCGTCGCCATCGTGGCGGTCACGCAGCTGATGGAGAGCCTGTCGCACGCCAACGTCCGCATGTCCTTCGGCCCGGTGCTGGGGCGGCTGCTGGTCAGCCCGGCTTACCACCGGCTGCATCACCGCATTGGCCTGGGCCATGAGTCTGCGGGTCCGGGCTCCCTGGGCGGCCACAACTTTGCGGTGCTGTTCCCCGTGTGGGATCACCTGTTCGGCACCGCCCTTCATGACGGCCGCTACGAGCCCACGGGCATCCGTGACCAGCTGCCTCAGGAAGGCGCGCGCGAT
>CAISJH010000612.1 GCA_903885585.1 uncultured beta proteobacterium | reverse complement strand
GGTCTCAACCTGACCTATAAGTGGCAAATAGACAAAGAAGACAATAAGTGCAGAAGCACCTGCAATGAAGGCGACTCTTGACTGCTTGAGCGGAGGCGGAGTCTCATCCTCTGAAGGTTCACCAAAAACTCTTCGATACTCTGTTTTAGGAATGATAAATGAAGAATAAGTCAAGGATGTATTGAAGAAAACTAAGAACGAACTGATTGAGGAAACTATAACTGGCAAATAGTCCATTGAAGTATTAAATCTTCCAGCCAGATACTGCTTCGCTCCATCAGCTAATGTCATTAATCGTAGAGTAATATCAACGATAGTACTTTGACTACTCCCCCGCATATTTACGCGTTGTGCATCTATTGCCTCACTCAAAGATTGAAAACTGCTTCCACTCCCAAATATTTGATAAGCAAGTGCCAAAATTATCGTCATTACGATAGAAGTTATAAATGCAGATAACTTGAGGCTTAAACTGAGAGCCATATATTTTTTCTTCAGCTCCCGGCTATTCACGTGATTAAGAAAAGTAAAAACTGCAAAATAAGCAAATGGCGAAAAGAGCATCACCACCCATTGGTGAGTGCTTAAAAGACTCAATTGAAGAATTAGGATAAAGGATGTGGGTACAGCCCAGACGAGCCAGAGCACGCTTGCAAGCAATCTCCGCGAAAATATCGCATACCCCCAACCGCCTTGCTTATAGTAGGAAAGTCTTCGAATCTGGCTAATCGCAGCACAATAAGATCCGGTAAGCGCTACTGGAATTGCCAGCGCGATCACTGTAAATAGTAATAAGGGCAATGGTTGTGACGTCAGACCGCGACTTGCCAGAAAGGCAAATCCCAGCCATCCGAAGGCCCACCAGAAACTTGATAGCAGGTTTCTGTTTATCCACTGCTATTAGTTCCTGATTAGATTGGACCGTCGTTTGGGAATCTGGGTCAGTCTTGACCTACTGACTCATAGATTTCAGTGGGTTGCTATTTGATGCACGCAGTCGAAAAGCCTTAACGAACTCAAGAAGATCGTACTCTAGCTGTGATGCCATCGCATCTGGCGAGATGACTCGAAGGTGCGGAATCCAGTACCTCACGATCGGCAGCACCTGGTTGGCATGGCCCACCTTTGCTGACACGATGAGCCCACCGTCGGCGAATTCCTTGTCGATCACTTGATTGGCGATCAGCTTGCGTCGCCGAAAGTACGGGGCCGCTTGGGCATCCACCATCAGAACTACCTCGATGGGCTTGTCGCTAGTCCAGATGCCATCGTCGGTCTGCAACTGTTCCAGCAGTTTGGGGTCGGGCTCAAACACCGCGTCTGTCACCACCGGCAGGTCCAGCTTGGAAAACGAGAAAGTCTTAAGCCGTCCCTCGTGTCTGGCCGCCAGGTACCAGACCCCCTTGATGTTGACGAGCTTGTGGGGATCAGCTTCGTAGGTCTTTGAGCCACTGCTGCTTGGGTAGGCGAACCGAACACGGCGGCACGCCACGATGGCCCTTTCGATGTCCTTGAAGGCCCGCTCCTTGCCGCGCAGGTCCTCATAGTGATGTCCCTTGACCAGAAGCGCGGGCTCCACGCGGGCATCGAAGATGTCTCGCAGGAAGTCGACCGACAGCGACGGGAACAGACCCGCCACCCCAGCCAGCGCAGCGAAGCGGTCGATGTCCTTGAGCGTGAGGCGGCCGAGAAAAGCCGGCGTCATTCGGTAGGACCCGTCGATCTTTTCCAGGGGCAGGTATCCGAAGCGCTCGTTGATATCGCGCTGGATGGTGCGCACGTTGACGCCGAACTGCTGCGCCAGGGCCCTGGGGTCCAGGCTCTCACCCTGGTTGAGCTTGACCAGCATCATCGCCAGGCGCTGAACCAGGGTGTCGTGGCTTCCTGAGGCCATCGTTCTAGACTTCCCTGCCCGACTTGTCGGAGCCTGCGGCAACCTGCTTGCGGATTCGATCGGCCACCGAAGACGACACTTCCGACACTTTGCCCAGCACATGGTGGGCGCCTTCTTTCGCGCGGGTGGCGGAAGTGGAGGCCAGGTTGACCGCCTTGTCTGCGACCGTCAGGGGTCTCGCGGCCTCGAAGATCGCCTGAACCTCTCGAATGACCGCCTGTTCGGCCGGATGGATCTCTCGGTCGGAATCCATGACCTCCTGCATCAACTTCAAGGTCTCATCCGTCATCACCTCGTACTTGCAGTCAGGATTGGCCTCGCTGAAGAGGGCCAGGCACTTGGCCACCGGCGCCACCTCCAACTGATCAAGGTTTGCCTCTACCGTCGCCACGGCCTGGTTCACAAACAAGGCGTCGTACCCCCAACCATTGACGAGGTAGTCTGCTATGTGGGCACGCTCAGCCTCGCCAATCGAGCCGTCCGCCTTGGCCACCTTCAAGGCCAAGGGCAACAGCAGGTCGGCCAAGCTGACTGCCAGCGTATCCAGCGGGGTATTGATGTACTTGGGAATTGCCACCATGCGGTCGGCGGTGGCCTTCTTGAGGCTTCGGTTCAACCCGTACCAAGCTCCAGCCGAGACGACGCTGGCCGCGATGACCCAGCCTACAGGCGTAGCAGCTGTGGCCAGGCCCAGAGCAGCGAGCAAACCCTTTGGAGCGAAGAAGGCAGAAGCCACCACGGTCGACTTGGCAACCGCAGCGCCTGCACCGGCCGCCCCGATCAAGTCCCAGTACTCGCGCACCTTGCCGATCACGGTGAGACTCTTGTACGCATCCTCGCCAATGTTCAGGCGCGCCTTGAAGTCCAGCGGCCTGGCTACCACCGTCTGGACATCCTTGAACAGGTCTTCCGTTGATGCTTCCATCTGTTTGTCCTGGGGTGTGCTGAGTCGTGGATGGCGTCAATCCGCCAGGGGGCGCAGTTCTTCGACAAACGCATCCAGCCGCGCCGAGAAAGCCGGGTTCTTGAGGTCGACGTAGCCTCCAAAGGCAATGAGCAGCGTGGCAGCTACCGGCCCCAGTACGGCGCCCAGCAGCGGAATGGCGCTGAGCAGCGTAGAGATCACCACCGCAAAGATCGCACCGAATGCGATTCCGGGGAAGTTGCGAAGGAAGGAGAACAGCACATCGAGGATCTTGCGGCCGATGCGCACCACCTCGCGTCCCACCTTCAGGGTGACCTTGGCAAAGCTGGCCAGATTAGCCTTTGCGTCAGCCGAGATGTTCAGCCGATCGATGAAGGTCTCGATCTGCCGATCCGTCCATTGCTCGGACCTGACAGCATCGAAAAAGGAGATGGGAGGCTCCTCCACCTTCTTGCTGGAGAACTTGCCCGTTTCGGCATCAATGAATTCGACTTCGATCGTCATGGAGTTTCCTCGCGTACGTGGAAGAGAGGGTTCGGCAGAGCTGGGTTGATCTGTGTCTGTCCTGGACTCAGGACGAACTCGTCGCGGGTGAGATGCTGAAGCGCGCAGTTAATTCAGGTGCCAAGCATCAGGAACAGAAGCCAGGCGTAGAGTGGCAGCAGGACCAGCCAGCCCCAAGTGGATTCGTACTCCACCGCAAGCATCACCACTCCCGTGGTGACCAGAATTGCCACTCCCAGCCAGCGGGCAGCGCCTGCTACCTTAGCTCTCAGCTTGGCTGCGTAGGTGGGGAAAACTTCAACACCCAGTTGATTGAGCCGTGTGTGCTCGCGGCTCTTCTGCCTGAAGGCGGTCCAAGCCCCAAGGACAATGAGAAAGCAGGCAATCGCCGTCATATTCGGGCTGAAGGTAGGCGATTGCCTTCAGCCGGCATACTGCTGCAAGCAGGGCTGGTCAGGGCAGTACAGCAACGAGCATGCAGGACACCCGCAGCAACTGCCCTGCCCTTCAACAAGCCTGACCTCGCCCAATGCATCCCCGCCGTTCCTCCCCCGGGGTATTGCCCGGATTCTTGTTGTGGGCAGCAAGATAGCTGGCACTCAATGGGTCGTCAATCGGACATTCCTGGGCCTCAATGCCTTTGGGCCAGGGGCTTCACGTCCTGCGGGTCAGCCGACGCCATACGGAAAGTACCCCCCAGCCCAAGGCGGCAATGAAGATCAAGGTGAGCGCCATGCTCATAACCTGCGCCCACACGGACAAAGCGCCTAGCTTGAAGACCACCAAGGCGACCAGCGCCAGCACCAACCCAGTCCAGAACATGTACACCTCGCATCTTGCGGTCACGATGGATGCAGTGTGGAGGGCGCGTGCGACAGGGTGTGTCGTTCAGTGACGGCCCTGTAGGTGGAGTTGTTGACTGGGCTGCAGTCTTGTTTCCGTCAGCCTTCATTCGGCAAAGGCCCCGAAGTGGTTCGGCTTGCGGTGCGCCCGTAGGTGTTCCCAGCATTTGGCTTCCAAGCTGATTTCCCCTGCCGGCGCAGTCTCTTAGCCACAGAGGCTGGAATACCGGTAACGGAAGACATGACTTTGTCAGCGCCCCTCTTCACATCTTTGGCAGTGACGCTGGCCAGGTCAGCGGCCTTTTCGGCCATGGTCTTGGGGCGCTCGGACTCAAAGATGGCCTCAACCTCCTGAATCACGGCCAACTCTGCCGGGTCGGCCCGCCTGTCGGCATCCATCACTTCTCGCAACAGGTTCAGCGTTTCACGAGTCATGTGCTCGTACTTGCAATCAGGATTGGCCTGACTGAAAAGGGCTAGGCACTTGGCTCCTGTCCCTGCCAAGTCGTCGCCGAGGCGAAATGTCAGAAATGTAAATATATTTCTGACCTAACGGTGCAGCCATGAGCATGATCCCCCGCTCCATCCTGTCGCATGCCGAGTCCTTGCCCGAGGGCGGACTGGTGTCGCCCAAGGAGTTCCTGCACCTGGGGAGCCGAGCCGCGGTAGATCAGGCGTTCTCAAGGTTCACCAAGGAAGGCAAGTTGCTTCGAGTAGGCCGCGGCATCTATGTCATGCCGGTTTCGAGCCGATTCGGAACGCGTGCGCCGGCTCCTGAGAAGGTTGTCCAGTCCCTGGCCGTGCAAAGTGGCGAGGTAGTGACGCCGCACGGCGCCAACGCAGCCAATGCACTCGGCCTTACACAGCAGGTGCCGATCCGCGAGGTCTATCTGACGTCGGGGCGCAGCCGCAAGCTCAAGCTGGGCCGCTATGAGGTGACCGTCGAGCACGCCCCCCGCTGGATGCTGGCGCTGGGCGGCAGCCAGGCCGGGGCCGCCGTTCGAGCGCTGGCCTGGATGGGACCAACGCATGTGCGCGAGTCGCTGGTCACCTTGCGGCGAACACTACCATCCACGGAATGGCAGACGCTGACGGCGGGTCGTGCCGGCCTTCCCTCCTGGATGGCCAGGGCGATCGGCGAAGAAGCGACTCGTGGCTGAGTCCTACTTCTCTCTGAGTGACGGGGCCCAGTCGTAAGCCGTGGTGCCGGCGCAGCACCAGCTGCTGGCGCCGACCTTGATTCGCTCCCAGGTCCTAGCCCAGCTCTACTGCCTGGTCCGACGCGGTGAACTCGACCGAAAAGCCACCGAACGCCAGCTCGACCACCTGCGCGGCCTTCGGCTGCGCCTGCTTGGCGACCGAGTGCTGCAAAGCCTCGCCTGGAAGATCGCCGACCAACTCGGACGGCCTGATACCTTCGTGGCCGAATACATCGCCCTGACCCAGCTTCAGGCCGATGCCTTCGTCTGCATGGACCCCGCGCTCGCACGTGCCGTCGGCAACACCGTCACCGTAGCGTCCATCGACGACCTGCTCGGCAGCGCGTAGTCCCGACTGGATGCCGTCCTTCGAGGCAACTGGAAGCCGCCAGGTCACGGACAGTGATGTTGCGTTATTACTGTAGTCATTGACGTTCACATTCACTTCACAACACAATGCACCCATGAAGGCTACCGCCGCTGAAGCCGCGTCCACCCACGAACAACAGGTGCTGCGCCTCGCGAGCAAGCGAACCCTCCTGCGTGCGCGTGACGTGACGCAACTCGGCCTGCCGACCATCGCCCTGACGCGCCTGGTGCAGGCCGGCAAGCTAGAACGCTTGGCGCGCGGCCTCTATGGCCTGCCCGGCGCCGCGATCAGCGAGCACCGCTCGCTGGCAGAAGTCTCTGCGCGCGTGCCCAAGGGCGTGGTCTGCCTGCTGTCCGCCCTACGGGTCCACGAGATAGGCACCCAGGCCCCCCATGAGGTCTGGATCGCCATCCCGCCGCACATGGTGAGCCCAAGGCTCGACCAGCCTGCTATTCGTGTCGTGCGCATGTCGGAGGCGGCACTGACCGATGGCGTCGATCGCCGGAAGATCGACGGCGTCGAAGTGCCGGTCTTCAGCGCCGCCCGGACCGTCGTTGACTGCTTCCGGTTCCGCAACAAGATCGGCCTGGATGTGGCGCTGGAAGCGCTCCGCGACGGCTGGACCCAGCGCATGTTCACGCTGGATGACCTCTGGCTCCACGCCACGCGCGGGC
>CAISJH010000611.1 GCA_903885585.1 uncultured beta proteobacterium | reverse complement strand
TGGGCGAACCGGCACGAGGCCTCCTTTCTCACCGCTGAGTTTCAGGAGTTGAAGGCGGAGATTGCTGCTGCAGGGGGCAACGTGCAGCCGATCAAGGTCCGTCCCGTGCAGGTGTTGAACGGTTCAACACCCCCAGGTGAGTTGGGCTGGCGCTCCAGGTCGATACGTACAGATAGCCCTGACTGGATAGCCAGAGTAACAAGGAGCGAGCCGCTGCGCGAGCTCGCCTTGTGGATGATGGGCCAAGCGGACCAGTAAACGGCCGCCAGCTATCCGACCAACGCTGGGCAGCCCGAGGTCCGACCCACTGCTCAGGGGGGCATGCCAAGAACGCAACATAAGCCTGTTCATCCGCAGCCTCAAGGGACGAGAGCGCTTTACCCCGCTCCAGCATGGCCCAAAGCAGCAATCTCTCCCCTTCGCTGCGATAGGCGCGCCTGGTCGCTGGCGTGGGACAACTGTCCATCCAGGCTTTAACCGCGTCCAGATCGTTTGCTGCTTCGATGGTGAGGTTTTCGATTGGTGCCCGAAAGAGACCGAGCGCGCCGGAAAGCCTTGGGTCTGGGGGTGGTGCCAAGCGCTCAATGGGCACCAACCCAAATCGGATCACTGGCTTCCAAGTGGATATCAATTCCGCCCGCGGCTTCAAGGCGAAAGAGGGGAGTGCGCCTAGCCGCTCCTGATGCTTAACAAGAAAGGCGACTAGGCGCCTTGCCTTCACGGGGCCAAGGCCGGCCACAGATTTGTGCCACCAGTAACCCCGATTCGCAATGAGGCTCACCAGGTCCTTCAGCGTGTGAGCCCCCGCGCTTGCGAGCCTCTGGGCAACTCGGTCATCTAGCCACATCACCGCTGCATCGTCGGGATGAGGGTGGGGTGAACTGTCAAGCGCGCTCGCTTCGCGCACGGCTGCAACCAGTCTTGTGCGCAACCGCTCTCGACGGCGAATTCCAGTAGGCGCCTGCGGATAGAGGGCCGCATACTCCGCCAGAAGCTCCTTCTGTGAGAGGAAGTCACCCTGCGTAGCCGCGAACTCGTCAATCGAGGGCCGGTCATCAACCACGCGTATACGCTCAGGAGATCGGCGCAGCAGAGCGACGAGGTCCGGCCTCCTGTGCAGCCGAGCCAGGGACCTCAAGCGCTCCAAGTAGTCGTCGAGCGCAGCACGGCAACATGCATGACTAACGTCTTCGCCGCCGAGAAAGCGTGACCACGCACTTCGTACCTCCAGCCCTTCAGCCCAAGCGCGCACATAGGCACTTTCTGCAGCAGTCAGCGGCTTTACGCTTTCGGGCGCGGACTTCACTGCTGAACCTGGTGACCTTTGTGGGAGCGTACGACCTAAAGCAGCTGGCTCAGGTGCGACTGGCGACGACGACTATGGAGCAGGCAAAACGCGCCTTATATATGCCAAAACACTCAAGATAGCCCGCTCCACTACCATCACCGAACTAAGAAGCGAAATCGGAAAATTCAGAATTGAGTGATTTTTGGCGCTGCTAAGTCTTTGATTTGACTGGCTGTGATCAAAATCGATGATGAAACGCCTGAAACGACAGGGGCAATCAGACGCAATGATAACAACGCGCTAACCAGTTGGTAGGCGTTGCGGCCCCTTATGACGCTAGACCCGCTAGACTGTTTCGGAAATGGTCAACTTGCACGTTAGCGCTGTGTCCGCGGAGTCGGTCGCAATGTCCGCGAGCGCACGATCCACGCCGAACCAATATCCTTTAGCGCGGGCTGTGGCGGCCTGCGCCAGCCGCGCAGGCCAATCCACCGGTGACATCGACCGCCGCGCAATGGATGCCGTTTTCCATGCGTACTTCGCCGACGCCCGAGTTAAGCGCATCCTGCACACGCTGGTCTTGCAGTACAAGATGTTCCATCTGCAAGATGAGATTCAGCAACGCGTTGCCGTCTTGTTGTTCGAGCGCTTCTTGCCAAAGATGCTTGAGAGCCAGAATCCACAGGAGGATGTCTACAAGTACCTGTATGCGATCACCTTCAACGTCATTCGAACCATCAAGACGCAAAGGAAGGAGGACGTAGCTCTGTCCTTTGACTCCGATGAGGAGGACGACGAGATGGCTTTGCGATCCACGCTCGCAGCCGCCGACAACTCCTACGAGGAAGTGGAGACGAGACTCGATCAAGGCACGGCCGCACGAGAGTGGGCAAGGCGCAAAGTCGCCGTAGGAGTTGGTGAGCAATGCACCCAACGACTCGAGGCGACCATAGAGGATGTCAGCAGCGCAAGCGATGCGAGAAGAGCGCAAGCAGAATCGCGAGGACACACCGCAGACATGCTGTTGCGAATTCGCGATCAGTTCGGGTTGACCAACAAGACCCTTGCGGCCTTGCTTGGGATCAGCCAGTCCACGCTTGCGGCTTACATGTATGGGCGGGTCACGGAGGTTGCCTCCTCGGTGATACAGCAAGCCAGAGCAATCGCCAAAGATCTTGCCATCAGGAGCATGAATCCCAGAGAGCGGTTTTTGGTCGAGTCCACCATGGTGCACATCGTCCAGGACTGGCTTGAAAAGCTCCATGGCAGTGAAGACGAATCCCAAACGCCGGACGAACGCAAGCTGAAGGAGCAAGATCTCGCGAAGGTGCTGGGCGTCCACAAGACCACCTTGTGGCGCTGGCAGCAGCCGGAGACCGGCGCCAAATCTATGCGCCCGAGCCTAGAGCGACTCCGCCTATACGACGACGTGGTGCTCTCTCGTTTGCACGCACTGAAGGTGAGTGATCGGGCCGTGCGCCAATAAGCACCCCCACAGACACGCAACGTGCGCCAGCCTGTTTGCGTCGTATGTATGATGTGCAAAGACGCAGTTGTTGGGGGTGAGCATGGACATTCAATTAGAGACCAATTTGGCCATGCGTTTTCAGATCGAGCCAATTCATATTGGATCGCAATCGAACTCGCCGGTCGTTCGCCAGGACTTCTCTCCACCAGCACGCCGAAAGGCATCCGAAACACTGCGCGCAATCCGCGACGAAATGGGGCTGACGAACCAGTCGTTCGCCAAGATGCTTGGACTCGGTCACTCGACGCTTTCGTCCTACATGTACGGACGCGTCTTGGAAGTGCCCGAGTCCTTGGTGCAGAACGCGCGCGCCATTGCCGATAAGACTGCCCACGAGCGCTACCAGCCGAGAGCCCGGTTCCTGGCTGAGGCCACGATGATGCAGATCGTCGAGGACTGGATTGTGAGGTTGGGAGGCGACCCAACGGAGAGTCAAACCGCGTCCAAAGGTCGGATGCAGGAGCTCGCTGAAGTCATCAAGGTACACAAGACCACCTTGTGGCGCTGGCAGCAACCTGAGACTGGTGAAAAGTCTATGCGTCCGTCTCTCGAACGGATTCGCCGATACGACGCCGATGTGCTGCGAGCAGCAACTGCGAAGGCTGCTGCCTCAGCCAGCTCCCAGGCAAGTCAACCGTAAACAGCTCGTTTGCTGGCAGCAGCAAGAGCTGCTGTATTGACGTCGTAGGCCGGGCCAGACTCGGTATTAACCAGGCGCACACCTGGAACTTGGCCATTGCTAACTGCTACCGTGCGGGCCGTGTCTTTAACGCCAACTCGCAATGGCGTTATCGAGCAATCAAGGATGTCCCCCACAAGTACGCGAAGGACAGTGTCGCTAAGTCGTTCGTGAGTGATAGAGCCTCTAGATGCCTCGCGCGCGAGGTGCGAGAAAAAGCCTAAAGCCGCATCCGTATCTGAGGGTTCTGCAAGAGCAGAACTGCCAGGGGCACGACTGCCGCCCGAAATGGTAGCTTGCCGTTGTTTTCGTATCTGTGCGATTCGCGGGTCTACTTTGCTCGTGGGGGGCACATCTCCTGAGTCAGACGGGCCTGCGCCATTAGGCGCGGTGGCACCTGTTGAGGTTGGCGCTATGTCACCGAGGTCTATGTCCGACGTGTCTCCTTGGATCACTGGCTGCCTGCGTTGAGAGACGTTTACAGATGTTTCGGGGAGGTGGTCCGGGTTGAGTTTCAAAGGATCGCCCGGACCCAGGAAAACGGGGATGCATTCAGCATCCGGACCATAGGCAAGAGCAGGGAAGTGTTGGCTCGCCTTGATCACGACGGCGAGCTGCCATTCCGCAAGAGGAGCAACCCTGGCAGGATCTCTACCCTTCAACGCCAGTCGCCAGAACGACTCTTCGGCGGGCAGAGTTGTACTCGCGTTGGACCTGACAAGAATGCTCTGAGCATCAAGAGTCTCCAGCAACGCTAAGAGAAGCGGCCGAGTGTTCCGGTAACTCGCGCCCAGTGCCGCGCGGTCCTCCATCGAAAGAGTTTTCCAGAGCTCCTTCTGAAGATCGCCGCCGTGCAAGAAGAGCACTGGAGAACCATCAAGCACGCTCTTGAAACCAATGCGCCTGGGCCCGTTTGACACTGCAACGCGCCCAGGCTCATTAAGCAGCGCGCAGAACGCCTTCCAAAGACCAGCCTGAGCAGCGTTGCTTGCGGCGCCAGGTTCAGATTCCTCTCCACGTGCCTTGAACGCTGCGGCCTCAATTTCTTTCGCAACCTGTAATCCTGCCCTGCGGTCGGCCTGGATGAGCAAGTGCTGCAATGTGAAGGCGCGGTCCTCCATGCCCATTGGCGGCGTCGCACGGGAAAACTTGCGGGGCCGGTGGTAAGTCGAAACCGCAAAACTCAGCGCGTCTCTGTCGAGACGAGGGAGCTCCCAGAACTCAGGAATCCGCCCGAGCAGCACGGCGCTCCAGAAGTCGTGGTCCTGGCCGGTGTCCGAAAACGAACCGTCCTCTGCGCGTTCGAACGTATGAATCTTGCCCAAATCATGAATGAGACCAATCAGCGGAATCAGCGCGTCTTCTGGATCCCAGGTGTAGTCCTCACGAACTTTCTTGGCAAAGATCCTAGGCTTTGAAGTCTCATCCCTCAGCTGATCCCGGGCTGCCTCGAACGACCAGGACGGAGCGAGTTTGAGCGCCTCGAAGGCCACGGCATACGAGTGCTCCAGAAGCGTGTACGTGCCGTGTCGGTTACTAGGCGCGACTTCGGGAGTCGGAAGCAACGAGGGCGGCAACGGTGCGTCTGGGTCCTTGGCTCTGCGCCTTGCAAGGGCCAGCAGGTCTGGGGGAGGCGCTGCGTGGGTGCTGACTACATGCTTTCGTGGCGCGAACGCAGGCACCGTGGGGGTGTTGCCAAGAATCTGGATCAGTGCATGCGCCAAATTGACGTGAGGCTGGCCGAGTTTCTTGCCATCGAACTCCAGCTCCAGCATCGAACGCTTCCAATCCTCGAACCAATGTTCTGCGTTGTTGGGCAAGCGCAGCGCTGCAAGGTCCACAGGCTTCTTGGCTCTGGCTGGTGGGTCCGGCTTTGGCAGCGGGCCGATCGTGCAAGTGATCCCGCGCTCCTCGTCCCCCATGAGCGAGATCAGCACGAACTGGCGCTTGACCCACTGGTAGACCAGCGTAAGGACTACTCCCATCAGGATGCACACACCCAGAAACTTGAAGCGCCACAGCGTCTGCTCCAGCCAGCCTGGAGGCAGCGTCCAATCGTTCTGAGACCAATAGACCACAAACAGGACGGCCCAATAGAAGCACGTCAGGCCAAAGACGGCCGATACGACGGGGTTTCTCATCTGCCCTGTCCGTCGCGCGCAGCAGTGGTCACTGAATCCGTTTGGCGGTGTTGGCCGAAAACTTCAGGAAGTCCTCATCGCTGATTGAATCGTCGCCCTCGGAGGAGGAGGAGACTTGCTGAGCGGCGACAGTCGAGACCTTGGGGGCAGAGGGCTCAACTGGGGAGCTATCAGGAGCAGGCTCGGGCGGCGCCGAAGGCACTGCTGTCGAGGCACGCTTGGCCGCCCGCTCCCTGGCTTGTTCCTCGATGAGTGACTTGGCCCAGGCTGGAATCGTCTGAATGTCTTCGCGAGTTGCGACGTACAGCCCTGGCGATCGAACGTAGAGGTACGAGTTGACCTCTTCCAAGCCCCCATCCAGCATGTTTCCAGTTCGCTTGGAGTCCACACGCAGCGTAGACGCCTTGGCGCGCACACAGGTGCCAAGCTTGATGGCGCGTTCCTCCTGTCCGGAAAACCGGCCGTAGATGCGTATCGGGATTGATTCGGTCGGGTCCTCTGTCTGCTGCAGCAGAAGGTACAGGCAGCCGGTGGATTGCGTTCCGTCCTCACGAACTGCGCCGGGACGCTTCAGGCGCAAGCCCGTGACGATGCCTGCCAGGTCAACGACGTTGGAGGTGTTACGCAAGCCAAGCCCCGCTTGTCCTTGTCCGGGCTTGAAAGGCGATGCCGGGGCCCCCTTGGGCAGGGAGTGATTCCAGGCGCTGTCGGGAGGCATGTCCAGAACGCGAGGAACCTGGAAGCTGAGAACGCGCACGACCGCTGTGGGCTCGCCAGTCTGCGGGTGTCGCCGTCCCTCGATGCGTCCGACGATCTTCGTGACGGAACCTTCGCGAATGCGTCGGGGCATCGAGTCCGTAGGCGCCAGCTCGAAAGCAATTGCCTGGTTTCCATTGCCCGAGGTGTAGAGCATGCCCCCGCGCGCATGAAGGCTGCCGACATAACCGGTGACCCAAAGCAGATTGCGCATTCCGTTCTTGTATGCGTAGACCTCTGATGAGAACTGCGACTCGGCTGATAGCATGGTTGCCTCCTGAGATAAAGGCTCCAAGTCTACGATTGCGTATCAAAATAATTGCCCATTCAGCCAGATCTTTCCGTTGTCAAGACAGGCGCCAGTCTTGTAGACTGCGATCTTGTGATGTGCGCAGGTGCACTCTGTTGCAAACTGGGCTACCGGCCCTTCTGAAGCGCCGTCTAAGATTCAGGCCACCCGCTGGAGGTCAAGACAAATGGTCGCAGCCGAACACGACTTTCACCCCGACTCGGGCGTTTTGCTCATCCAAGCGCTTCAGAAGGCCGCCGAGACATGCGGCGATGATCTGGCCGACCTTGGCGCTCGCATGCGCATGACGGAGTCGAGCTGGATTTCCTTCCTCAACCGTCGCCGTTCAGTGGAGACACTGACAAGAACGCAACTCAAGGCGATGGCGGATTACCTGGGCCGCCCCCTCGTTTATGTGATGTCGCTCGCAGAGCTCGTGCGACCTGAGGACTTCGTCTCGGAGTTGTCGGTTGCGCAGCAACTCAACGAGATGTACGAACGGTTGCGCCTCGACCAGACGTACGGCGTGTTCACGCCTTCAGCGGAGCAGTGGAACGACACTCCGTACGCCGCCAAGGTGCTTATTGCATTGATGTATGGGCGGCTGTCAGAGCGCGACATCATCGGACCCACGCAAATCGTGCAAGCTGTGCGCGATGCGTCCAAAGATGGAAAACGCCTCGCTCAGGATAGAACCTGAAAGCGAGGCGCGGGGTAGTGCAGTAGGGGTGCAGTAGGAACAAGCTAGACGGGCAGCACGCCTGTCACCAGTTCCAGTCCGTATCGGCGGAGGCTACATCCGCCTCCAGCTGTGCAGTCACCAAGTCTGCCGGCGCTGGCGTCCAGTCCTTGTCCAAGGTCAGGCGGTGACGCGTATGCGACTCGCCTGTGTACTTGGCTTCGATCTGGCGCAGCGATGCTTCATCCAAGGATGATGCGGCCGACAGTCCCTTCCAGGCGGCTTCGTAGTCGATGGGCGCTGCCTTGCGGTAGCCCTCCAGCGACAGCGCCAATTGCTCAGCGGGCAGGCCCAAGGCCACAAGCGCCTTGGCGTAGTCGACGACACCACGAACGGAGTACCGCGTGAGTCTCACGCCGCACGCCTCCGCCAAGTCTTGGTCAGCCAAGGCCACCTTGAGAGCGGCATCCGCCTGCTGCAGCTGCGCTTCCGCATAGTCCGCTTCTAAGCGAGCTTTGCGGTACGCCATCGCGGCTGCCTTGAAGGCATCTTCGACGGGTGGTGTGTCGTCCACCAAGCAGCTGCGAAACCGCAGGCACTGAGCCAGAAGCTGAGCCTCGGCAGCTGCATCACGCTGTAGCGTGACGAGCGCGCCGGGCTGGCCTGAGTCGTCGTCCGGAAACCAAGACCAGAAGTGCGCTTCGCGCGCAGACGGCACGCACAGGAGCTGCCAGCGGAGTTGCGCGATGTAGTGGGACGGAATTCGACCTGCTTTCGCTTCTGCGTGCACCCGTGCCGAGACCGGGCACTTGATCTCGAGAATCAGATCTGCCGATGGGGACAGACCGTCCAGGGACGCTGCTGCCCATGGGTGATCGGGGTGCTGGACGCATACATCCAGTACCTCGTTACCCGTGAAGTCTTCATAGGCCGCTCTTGCCTCAGGCTCCAGCTTGGTGCCGCGTGCGAAGAGCTTCGCCAGGAAGTCCGAAGGCTCGGGTGGCTTGATCCGTCCGGTCAGCTCGCCCCAGAGTTGGGTCGGCGTCGACTTGGTCACGCTGTCTCCGGCGATGATCGCCGCCATGGTGGCGGTGATCCTGGGCTTGCCGTCGGGCAGGTCGACCCCGTCTCGCCACGCATGCCACTGGGGCGTGCGCTGCTCGAGGTCCAAGAGCCGCACGTTGGCGGGTGGATTGAAGAAGTTGTTCATGAGATGGGTATTCCTTCGTTAGACAAGCGCGGCCTGTTGCCGCAAGAGGCGCACGCCGGGCAGGTTGTTCCCAGAGCGCAGTGAAGTGACTAAGTCGTGGGCCTTCAGGGCCACAGATCGGACCTTTTCAGTTCCGATGACGTTCCACAGGTAGAAGCGGTCCGCCTCGATATGGACCAGGCAGATCTCCGTGGCCGGCTTGCCCGGCCCCGGGCGGGACACCAGGCGTAAGCGGTGGTTAAGCACCTGGCCATCGGCGTTGGTCCAGATCACCGCTGACTCTGTGGTCACCGGTGCTCGTCTTGCAACGAGCAACTTGTTGGCGCTGGAACGCTGCCGCCAGTCCTGGTCCCTGGCGCAGGCCGCAGAGATCTCTGCGACCTTCGCGTCAGACAGGGACACGCGAGCCCAGATGGCGCCACATGCTGCTGGCAGCCCGTCGTAGCGGACTACCCGCAGCTGCACTGAGTGCATGTGCATGTCGAAAACTCCTCGCATGGTGCGCTCGGCGAGCGCTAGAAGTCATGCCTGAGGAATTGCTTTGCGCGAGCAGATAACGGCGAGACCGCGGGCGTTCGCGTTACGCGCCGCCGCAACCCATGTCTCCTTCGCAAGACTGCAGCGCTCGACGAGCGCGGTTTGTGCAAGGAGATTTCCATGAAGAACGTACGAGTGCTGCCCATACAGCAGCGGCTTGGGACACAGGTGTTCTTGGTCATTGGCGGGACCGCACATGGCTGCCAAGTAATGTGCAGGACGAAGTCGAAGGAATGGTTCGCCCAGCAGCGAGCCAAAGGGCACTTTGCCGGTTACTCGAATGACCAGTTCGCCTCCCTTCTCAGGGAGGTTGGGGTAGTCCACGACGGCAGCCGGATGGTCGCGACTGAAGTCGTGGACGCGGTGGCCGCCTACTTGGCCAACGACCCACAGGAATCGACAGTTAGCTCTGTATCCAGCGGCATCCTCACCGCGGGCGGCTGGATCCCCAGCAACTACACGAGGCTGGTTTCACGTGCTGAGGCCCGTGAAGACGACACGCTGTGTGCAGCGGTTGCGTTACCTCCCCATGCGCGAGCTTCGCGTGGGCGGTTGTCGCTGCGATAGCAGCACGCACTTCCATCGAAAGATGGAATGCAACGATTTTTCACCCAAGGCCGACTCACTTACAAAGTGAGTCGGCTCTTATCACGATAAGCCTACGTAAAGTTGCGAGGCGTTCGTGCACGAGCACGCAACCTTCATCAACCTTGCAGGCAGTGAACAAGAACCGAAAGGAGAAAGTGTGTTTCTTGACGCCAAGGAGATCAAGACCATTGCAGATGGCAAATGGGATTCGATCCTGTCCGCGCTCGCTCCGTCTCTTGCAGATGCACTGCAAAGACTCGGCAAGCACGTGGCCTGCCCGGTGCACGGCGGCACCGACGGGTTCAGGCTGTTCAAGGATGTTGCCCAAACCGGGGGCGGCATCTGCAACACCTGTGGAGCACATCGGGACGGCCTGGCGCTGCTGTCCTGGGTCAACGGTTGGAGTTTTCGGGAAACCCTGGAGGCCGTAGCGAAGGAGTGCGGGATCCAGAAAAAGGACCAGGGTGGACAGGCCAAGGTCCGAAGCAGCCCCGCGAAGCCACCTAGAGCAACCAAGGTGGACCCCCAGGTCCAGGCGCAGCAGCACCAGGAGGCCCTAGCGGCGCGCTCAAGGCTCGCCAACGTCTACTTCTCCTCGATGCCCTTGGATGCGCCAGCAGCAGAGCCAGCGCGTGCGTACCTGCGCAATCGGGGTCTGAACAGCTGGCCCCCCATGCTCAGGATGCACCCGGGCCTGCGATGGACGTCCAAGGAAGGAGAGATCCTTGGGACATTCCCCACGCTGATTTCGTTGGTCTGCGACGAGCAGGGCAGGGGAGTCACGCTGCACCGGACCTATCTGACGCCAGAGGGAAAGAAGGCGCCGGTGCCTGAGCCCAAGAAGCTCATGCCGCGGCCCGGCGACATGAGCATGCACGGGGCAAGCATCCAGCTTTGCGCGCCACGGGGCCCAGCACTTGGCATAGCCGAGGGCCTGGAGACTGCGATGGCGGTGAGTTTGGCAACGGGCCTGCCCTGCTGGGCAGCAGTGAGCTCCACCTTGCTGCCCCACTGGCGGCCGCCGAGCGGCATTGAACAGGTCCTGGTCTTCGCAGACAAGGACCGGCCCACCGATCTGCACCCCGAGGGTGTCGGCGTCGAGGCGGCAAGGCAGTTGGTCCAGGCGCTCCAAGCGCTCGGGCGAAGGGCCGCGATGTACGTGCCGGCAGGTGAGATACCGGAAGGCGCCAAAAGCGTCGACTGGCTCGACGAGTACCTCAGCGCGGGTACCGCCGCGTTCGCCAGCGCCATTGCAGAGTTTCGCTAAGACGACTCGCAGACATTACAAAACCACCCAGGCCGCCTCTGATCTCCGGATCGAGGCGGCCTTTTCGTTCAGAAAATGAGTCGGCCCCTCATGCAGAAAGCACGAGGGGCCGTGGTTGGTAAAGGTTCAAATCGAGCAAGCCGGGCAAGTCACAAATCGCTCGTCGAGCTCGTCGTCCAGCCTCGGTTCGCGAGGCATGTAGAGGCCCATGTTGACGAGCCGTCCGAGTGGGGCGGGATTGTCCTTCGCGCGGCGCAGCGCGAGGTCACTTTCCCGTGCGTGCTCTGCTGACCAGGTCAGCTCCGACACATGGGTTCCAAGGGTCGACGCGTCCTGTGCGAGGGTGTGTGCGTGAAGCACGCGCCCTGCCCATGTCATCACATGCCGCAGCTGCTTGAGTCCGACGCCTGATTGCCAGGTGAATGACCCAAGACCAGGGGCGTCAGGATCGAAGACGTCGGCTGGCGCCTCGATGTAGTAGAGGGCGTAACGCACGTTCGCTAGATCCTCTTCGCCTAAGTCCCAGGCTTCGCGTGTATCCCGAAGATGCTGAAAGCGCATGTCGACCTGACGCTGAATGCCACTCGAGGTCGTGGAAAAGCTCACCAGCCGCTGCCACCAGATGAATGGAGCGTAGCCAGGGTAGACCGCAGTGAAGAATTCCGCCGCCAAGAAGATTCCACGCGATCCAAACAGATCATCACCGCGCTGGGCACGGCCAGAAGCGAAGGGCTGCTCGGGTAGGGGGAGGCTAAAGTGATTTGCCGTCCACCCGGTATCAACGCTTAGCGAGGGGGCGGACTCGTGGCGAAGACTGTCAGCGGGCGATAGCTTTTCGTAGCCGAGCGCCTGCTCGAATTCAGCAGGGGAATTCTCCAAGAGGCCTGCGAATTCCGATCGCCGCTGGAAAGGGCAAGGGGCGCATCCCGATCGAGATCTGAACCGGTAGAACGCCGGAATTCCGATCGTGGCACGCAGGGCGTCGAACACGTCGGACCTGGACCAGCCGAGCTCGACGAATGGGAGCACAGTTGCAACGTCCGGCAGCGACAGGCCAAGCCTTGTGCGCTCGTCAGAGCGAATGCCCACCGACATCGTTCGACGTTTCGGGCTCGCCTTCAGCCAGGAGGCCAGGGGCGCGGACTTGGTCAGGCGGGTGCACCAACGAGCCTGCGAGGACGGCAAAAAGCCTCCTTGCTCTTCGATCAGCTCGTAAAGCCCGCCGCGTTCACTGTGTAGGCGGATGATCTTTTGGCCTAGCGCGTCCTCCAGCCGAGCCAACGACGCATAGAGCTCGTCTGGCTCCGCTTTGGTGTCGCAGAAGAGGTAGGTGAAGGCTACCTTTGGGAAGTGCTTGCGAAGGTACAGGGCCAGCACGGTGCTATCTGCACCTCCGCTGACGGGCACGAGGTGTTCGTCCGCCTCTGGCAGCACGAATGAGCCTGGCGGCTCGTCAAATTTCGACATGGGGGGGTTCTCCTTGGTTGAGGTTGAGGGCGCTACGCGCCGCGGCTTGCCAAAGCAGTGCGTTGCGCCAACGCCTATCGCTGCTCAGCGATTACCTGCGCGCGCATCGCATAACCGTGCTCATGCAACAGCCCCACTGGGGCAAGGAGAGCTCATGGACGCAACTCAATGGATCCTTGGTGTAGGCGGGACTGTGCTTTTTTTGGTTTGGGCCATTGCAGTGCCTCATGCGGTAATGACCGCAAGAGAAAAGGAGGCCGAAAAGCGCGAAGAGGAGACTGAGAAGGCGGAATCGGCTCCGGCCCCTGTCGCTCATGCGGCTGTACCGGCAGTCCCGAGCGAGATGCAGCCTGTCCCGGCGGTCCTGAGGAGGGATCCGCTATGGCGACCTGCGCCTGCGCAGCCAGGGTTTCGGTCGGTCCCGAGGGAACTCGTGGACTTCCCCCGAAAAGCTGGAGCCCGCCGCCCATCAGCATCAGGTCTGTCCAAGGCCCAATGGCTTGGGCCCTTAAGCGCTCTTCAAGAAGAGCGCCGCCAGACGCGCAGCGTCAAAGTGGAGAGAGCTGATGCGGCACCCGCCGTGTCAATCCAGCCGCTGGTTGTGACGACCAGTGCGGCAACAGGCCCACACCCGGGCCAACACGACGGCTTCGATCCGATGCCGCCGTGGGAGAGTGAGATCGCGGCCATTGCTGCGAACTCGAAAGATGAGCGCAATCCGTTTGCGCCCATCTGATCTTCATCACCCCCAAACCCCAGAGCTTCGCTCTGGGGTTTTCTTACTCACGCGGTAATGGCAGCGGCGACGCTGGAAGCGTGCGTAAGCAGGAGGTTGTGTTGTGCGCCGGTTAGCTCGACGTACTCGTGGGCCGGGAGCAAGGCGCGGACACGTCCGACGTCCACCAGAGGGACCACGGTGTCCTCACTACCGGCCACAACCAACAACCCCTTGCGCATTCGGTTAAGCCGAAGTCGCCAATAGCGCTCCCGATGATCGCTCAAGGTGCCTTGCCTGAACATGGACGCGAGCGCCTCGGCATAGCCGGCCATACGTGCTTCTTTCGCGAACCGCGTCGCAAGACTCTCAGCGCCGATGGCTGAGTACCTTTTCCTGCGCCGATGTATGAGTGACGGTACGCCAATGTGTCGCATAAGCGCCCGGCCAATGCCAGGCAGCCCGAAAGCGCGTACCCAGAGCTTGCCTGCCATGAAGTCAAGCAGCGGTGCAACCAACACCAGCCTCGATACACGGGAGGGCCGCTCAGATGCGAGAGCCGCAGCAAGGGCTGCGCCAAAAGAGTGGCCAAGCACTGCCACGTTTTCAGGCTCAATCGAGTCCAGGACACCGAGAGCTTGGGACAGGAAAAGGGAAAAGTTATAGCTTGCTTCCGGCCGAGCAGAAAGCCCGTGGCCGGCCAGATCGAATCGAATGACCCGCCAGCCAGCATCCAGCAGAAGTGGCGCCAGGAAGTCAAACTCCCAGTGCGGAACGGTGGCGCCGTGAACCAGCAAAAAGGTGCCGCGCTCCTGCCCCTCCGGCCGCTCATCCACGACGTAGGTGGCGCCAGTGGGGAGCTCCAGAAGTCGCCCAGCTCCCATCATCACTACTGCCTCGAAATCGTGGCCACCACGGAGCCGGCAGCCTCCGCCTCCGAGACAGACAACGAGACACTGATCGTGCGCCACGCATCGCGGTCGTCTCGTTCCCCAGGCAGGTAGACGCAAAACAGTCCCGAGGGGTTCATACCCGCCAAGTGCAGGTGCGTCTGCCCTTTACCGACCGCCAGCGTCAGTGTGACTGAGCGGTTCGCCAGCGCCTGCCACAACGAGCCATGGAACTGCTGGTTGACCCGGCCGCACTGCTGAGCTGTTCCTGCATATGCTCGCAGTCCCCGGTCCGGCTGCGGCACTTCACGAAGTTCGGGCACGGCGAACAGCAGTGACTTCGCAGCGTTTAGGGCCCGAGGAGACGGCGGCGTGACCTTCACTGCCAGGCGCACATTGACCCTCCCATCGGCAAGTCGGATGGAGTCAACCAGGCGCACGTCCACTTTGGACCGCAAGAGCTGGTCAAAGACGTTCACTTCCAGCGCCTCCATGAAGACGCTGCCGGCGTCTTGCAGAAGAGCCTGATCGAGAAGGCTGCCCTGGGGGAAAACCAACCCAGTGGGGGTCAGCGCCGTATTGGCACGAGGTCCAGAGTTGCGCACTTGGTCAGCCAATGCTTTGGTGACCACAAACTCCCACTCCAAGCGGTCTTTGGCGCTGAGAAGCGCAGGCGGGGGCATGCGGCGGATCTCGCTTGTGGGCGACGCAGTGAGTGCGTCATATGGGCGCGTGCGACGCACAGCCTGTTGAGACTTCCACTGCGCGAGCGCTTGCTCCCGTTCGCTCTTCACCTCAGGGAGTTCAATCTCCCACCCAGGCGAGGCGCGCAGTGCGTCCAACAAGCCGCGAAGCTGCTGTACGTCCGGGCCATTCGACACCGCCCACAGCTCTGCGCCTGACATCAGGGCTTGTGCGGCGGCGTTCATTCGTGCGCCTTGCACATACTGCAGATGCTGCAAAGCGCCTGATGCTTGGAGGTGCTGAACCTGACGCTCCACCTCAGCGGCATTCACTGCAACTTCGAACCGAAAGTCTGCCCACTGGCCCGAGTCGGACTGCCTCGTTGAAACTGCCATGAGCTTCGGCTGGACCAGCGCCGCCCAGACCGCGGTAACGGACTCAGACATCGCGTCGCCTTTGAGGCGCGAGACAAGCAACGATGCGTTGGGTACGGACTCCATCGCGCCTAGCCGGGCCTGCGCAAATGCGGCAGTGCGCAAAGAATCGACAGAGCCACCCGGCTCCAGCCGCAAGGAGACCTCGACTATCTCTATCTGGATACGGGGTCGTTCAATGGAGGCCTGGTGAGGCTGTGCGGTCGAGGATGTCGTCTGCGCAAACACAACCCCTGCCACGGCGAAGGAGCATGAAAGGGCGATGCTGCGAAGCAACCGCAGTCCGGAATAAACACTAGAAACGCAAACTGAGGTTAGTGAATAAGGGTAGAACATTTAATTGATTATAGGAATATCCACCTGATAACTATTGAGCGAGTTCCAAAGGGGGCATGAATTCGACCCTGATTCGTGGAACGACAAGATGTCGCGGGATGGGGCATTCGATATTTCGCAAGAACGCTTCAACCTTCTCGGGCTCGTGCATGGCAGTTGAAGCATTCGGAAAACCCTTGGCCATCAAGAAGTCTGTCCACCGGGGGCCATAGAAGTCGGCGAGCGATGTCATCAGCCACTCGAGAAAGGAGTCTGCCTCGGCGAGGAGGGAGTGGGGGAACAGAAGAACAATGGCATCTTCTGGCTCGTCGAACTCAAAGCTGGCCTTGGCGAGAATAGCCTCCAGCGGCTCCCCGAGTACCTTACGCCAGGCGTGCCATGTAGCCGAATCGCGCAGGTCAGCGCTTATGGCGTCACCGGGCTCGAGTAATCTGGAACTTTCCATTCGGGTTGCTTTGAGACGTTGTGTTTTGCGACTGAGTCGCGCACGGCCTTTTGCTCGCGTGGAGTCATGGTGGCCAGGAAAGAGTTGTATCTGCCTGCTGCGGCCGGGCGATACACAGAGTACATCCCAAGCCAGCGAGCGGCCTCTTCTTTGGCTGCGGGATCGGCCTTGCGCAGATCATGCAGCGCCAGCATCGCATCAGGCAAACCCTTCAGGGCGCATGACTCCAGCAGTTCGACTGCAAGAGGGGGGTCGGCGGAGCGACCTTTGCCAGCCAAGAGTACCTGCGCGAACCGAAAGCGAGCGTAGAGGTCACCCGCGGCCGAGGCGCGTTCGAAGTACTGTGCAGCCAGTGAGTCATTGCGCAAGAGGTCAGGAGCTCCTGACTCGTACAACAGGGCCAGGCGAACCATGGCCACTGGCATGCCTGACTTGTCCTTGCCTGCGGCAAGCTCAAGCAGTTCGGCAGCTCGTTGATGCCGCTTTGCGAGCAACTCCAGCAGCGCGGCGTTGAACGCAGCTTCCGGCACCTCCTTCAAGACCTTGTTGTAGGCCTGCAGAGCGAGCGGTGCGGGCTGCAGGCATTTGGTTGCATGACCCGTTTGCAAGGACAAGCCCAGGTACGTGTTCGCGTACTTCAGACCCTTCTGGGCCGCCTCGGCGAGCTGGACGTAGGCCGAGCAATCTCCGCTTTGCAGCCTGGTGTAGAGATCCGCAGCAATTGAGCGTTCGCTTGGCCCCGAACAGCCCGCTGCAACGATGCAAGAAGCAAGGGACAGGCAGAGCATCAAACGCATCGGCTGGATTCTATGGACGGCACCCCACATAAGGGCCAGATTACGGCTTCCAATGGGACGCAACACCTATCAACGTGCAACGCCGTATCCCAACCCGCAACGCGTTGAGAAAGGATTTAACGATTGAAACGAACAGACACCATTCGGGGGCTGCTCAAAGCAGCCCCACCACAAGACCGGACCCCACGAGCGCCGATCTTTACGGGGCGCTTTCAGGTGGTGGGCGAACACGGCTCATTTACAGGCGCAGCCTGGTCCGACATTGCCCGCAACGGAACCAGCGCTGGCAAGCCGTATCTGTCTCTCTTGCTTGAGCCCCTCGGAGCCGACGGCAAGCCGTACCAGATGCGAGGCTGGATGTTCGAGGCAGAGGCGCGCACCACGGCCAAGAGTTGTGACTTCTATGGCCAGATGAGGCTGGGCACCACAGACCAAGACCTCGTCATGCGCATCGCTGCATGGCGGCGCCAAGGCGGAGAGTTCCTGTCCGTTGTGATCGAGCCCCCTTCGTAACCTCGAAGCTTCTCCAGCCGGCAACCAGCCGACCACCCATCTAAACACCCCCCAAAGCCCAGTTGGTCTCCTCAGACCACTGGGCTTTGCCTGTTATGGCGCCGCATCCGACTCAGAATCTCGGCATGCGAAGACAGTTCTGGGTTAAGCCTGCCCTAAGCGCCTTGGGTTGCGTGGTGGTTGCCGGCTTGCTGGGACTCTGGGCGTTCACGCATAGGGCGTTGGAGCCCGCCGTCGTGGCGCTCGTTTTCGCTGTTGGAGCCTGGATCGCAGCCGGGCAAGCCTGGCGTCGCTGGCTTGGAGTGCATGTGGAGCGCCGTGCATTCGAGCGGCTCAAACTACCCAGCGGGTGGCACGCGCACCATGGGGCAAGTAGCCCGGCGGGAGGCGACATCGACATCTTGATTACTGCGCCCGACGACAGCCGGTTCGCGGTCGAAGTCAAGTCGAAGACGAACATCGCAACTCGAAGAACCTGGGGTGGCTTTGGCCCTCGGATCCTGTGCGACGGTCGGGGCCGCAAGGTGGCAAGAGATGACCTGAAGCAGGCGATATCGAATGCGCATGCCGTAGGTGCAGTGCCTGTGCTTTGGTATCCGCGTGCTGTGGACGGTGCTACGGCCCACGTCGAGGGTGTTTGCGTCGTCTTTGGTTCACCGCGGAAACTGCGCCGGGCCATTGGCGCCGGTGGCTGGCTATGGTGACGCCAGGTTACTCGCCGCGCTGCAGACTTTGCAGGACCATTGTCGCGATGCGGTGATCAGGTTCTTGGGGACTTCGCTGAGCGCGCATTTGGTGTTCCAGGATCTCGGCTGACCGGGCCGCACGTCTGGCTTCCAGGGTAGTCGGGTCCAGGTTGCGCACGGCCGACACCTGCCGGTGCATGTCCGCGGCGTCGATTTGCACAAGGAATTGGAAGTCCGACCACACGCGACCTTGGGCATCAGTGCGCTGCGTGTGGCGCAGCGTCTGGACCGATGAAGCGCCCGACATCACTTGTGCGTCCATGCCGCCAGAGCCTGACTGGCGCACCTTCAGAAGGGTGGCGCCGTAGTCCTCCGAGGCCCGGACACGCGCTGATCTTGCAGCTGCAGCCTCGATGCTCTGCTCGTGGCCGGGGAAAGCATGAGCAAGCGAAACCTCATACACACGCGACCACCTGGGCGCCTGCTGGCTCCACGCGAGCAAAGGAAACGCCAGCGCTAAGAAGCAGACTGCCTTACGCATGCTGTGGATTTTGTCCCGACTTTCAGGCTGCAGGATGTTGCGAAGCGTCAGTGTTCGCTGGAGTCTCAGGTTTAGGACCCAGGCCGCCCATGTCCGGGCCGTCAACTACTGCGCGCACCGATGAAGGCGACTTGGAGCGCGTTTCCTGACCGGCTTCCTGAGCAGCCTTGAATTCGCCCGGCATCTCGCTACTCTTTTTGTCAAGGGCTGCCTGATTGGCTCCTATGCCGCTACCAGCCGCAGTCATGACCGCTTGCGCCGCCGCGCTGTTGCTGACGGGCGTTGATTGAGCATTCAGAGCTTCGGCACCACTGTTGGCCGTTGCAGCTTTACCTTCTTGGACCTTCACCTCTGCAGCAGATGTCATATCCGCGACTGCGGCTTGGACGGCAGCCCCATCGGTCACTGATCCACTGGGGGGCGCCCCTGGCCTGGTCAGACTCCAGGCTCCAAGCTGGCTTTGAACCATCTCCTCGGCCACCGATCGGCTTGCTGTCATGATGGCCGCCTGAGCATCTGCGCGTTCTTGGCCGGAGCCAAGGTTTGCGGCGCGCAAGATCCGGTCCGGGTCGTGACCGTTCTCGCACAGTCTCTCCAAGACGAGGTTGCTGAGGTCCTGACTGAGCTGACTCGAGGTGTCGTTGGTTCTTGCGGCCATCTCTTGTAGCCGCTCAGCCTTGGCAAACTGCTGCTGTGCCTGCTCAAGGTGCCCCATGGTGTTCGTGAGGTTGGCGCTCTTCCCAGCGTCCACGCTGCTTTGGCTGGTCCTTGTGTTGCTGCCCTCAGTACTGACTTGGTTCTGGCGCATCACAGACTGCAGCGACTTGACGTCCTCGTCCTTGGAAAGCCGCTGGGCCGCCTCCATAGCTCCGCTACGACTTTGGGATGTGCCTTGCTTGTGTTCTAGGGACGTCCGAGCCCCCACGTCCGCCCCCAACGCTTTGCCGAGCAGGGAGTCCTTGAGATTCCAGCCGGCACTTGCTCCTGCAGCAAAGGTAAGCGCAGCCATTTGCTCGGTCGAGATCCCTAATCGCTTTGCTTCAGACTCAATCTTTGAGAAACCCGAGCTCGCGGACTGCTGCGTTGCTGAGGCGGTTGAGACCCCGCCCTTCGTAGTCACGCCATCGCTGATGCCAGAACTGGTGCCTTGCCGCCGGAAGTTGTCGACAGCAGTGCTGATACCACTCATGTACTGCTGCGTGGCGGTCACGCCCCTCGAGTGCTCTGTGCTTGCAGCGGTGGAGATGGCTTGCTTCGCAGATGCGCCGACCTGCGCGCTTATTGCGCCGAGGTTGGAGACCATCTGACCTGCGTCGACGGCTTCACCGCCCGAGCCATAGGTTCTCGACATCAGCCCCTGTGTAGTCTGGTAGCGGCCTTGAGTGATGGCGCCAGCGCTGTCGAACTTGTTGCCCGTGGTCGTGTTGGAGGAGTGGGCGCCCCAACTCGTGTTGCCGATGTTGAAGTTGCCAAGACCTGCCTGGGCGCCTGCGCTGGAGGCCGCGCCGGAAGCAGGCGCAGACAACGGTGAGATTGCGCCGCTCACAGCCACCGCACCGCCCTTGACCAGCGCGTAGGCGATGGCAGGCACAGCCATAACAAGCGCCCCAGCCATGGCTTGCTCGGAGTAGCCTGTGGCGATGATCGTGTCCATGTTTTGCATGGACAGGCCGTAGACCTGGGAACTACCCCCGCCGCCACCGCCGCCTCCACTGCTGGCGCTGCTGAGAATGGACTTGAAGCGCGAAATCGTCAGAGGCTGCAGCAGGTTGTTGACGATGGAGTACAGCGGGGCCCATAGCTGGATCCAAAGGCAGGTGATCGCGTAGGACGAGACGACGGTACCGCCCTTTTCGCCGCCCACGATCATCATGATCACGATGATCGGGAAGGTGGCCAGCAGCACAACCTCCACGATATTGCGTATGCGGGGCAAGGCCTCTGAGCCGATCATGCCCAGCACCTGGTACGACGAGATGGACTGAGCGTTGGCGATGGCCGCGCCTGCGGCCAGCTGTACCGCACCCCAGTCGCCCCGAGCGGCAGCGAGCTCTGCGCCGCTCTCGTTCATCAGGTTTGCTGTGATTGCCTGGAAGAGGTGGTCTTTGACGCTGCCAGATGCGCCGAGCAGCGCAGAGCTCGCGGCACCCAGCTGCGAGTCCGCGAGCGCCAGGATCTGTGAGTCTGTGCCTTGCGAAGTAGGCGGGATGTACTTCATCAGAAGGCGCGCCAGTGGCACCTTCTGCGCCTCGGCTTCGGCATCGATCTTGATCCTCAGGCGTGTGAGGGCGTTGTATTGATCGCCGGAAGTGCAGGGCAGGTATTGACCTCCGCCTGCATCGCCAATGGGCATGTAGACCACACGCCCGGGGTTCAGAAAGCCATCGGCTGCAAGTGCCGTGAAGATGTTGGGCGACCTCGACAAGACGTCGTAGGCCAACGGGTTGTCCACGATCTCTGGCACCACGCACGAGCGCACGAAGTTGGCCATGGCAGGCGCCAGCGTCTGGTCGCGTGGCTTGACCTGTGCCATCGTGGCCATGGCAGATGCGCCCCAGCCCAGCCCCGACCTGGAGAACGAAAGGTTTGAATCGACCGGCGCAAAGGCCGTATCGAAGGTGTCCGTGAGGTACTTGCCGATCTGGCTCGTGCTGGTGGCAAAGAACGCGATTCCCAGAGGCACATTGGCCACGTTTTGACCTTGGCCCGAGCCAATGTCACGCACGCTCACCGTGACCTTCGGCACGAACATCACCGAGTAGCCCAGGAGCAGAAAAACGAAGAACTTGCCTGGCTCCGCTGCGCTGACCTTGGCCAGGCCTACAGCGGTGGACACAATGAGTCCCACCAGGGCCATGGACTTCAGCAGGCCTGTGTAGCCATCGCCGCCCATCACCATCACGATGCCGTTCAACGCTCGAACAACGGCTTCGTAGTGCCAGTAGGTGTAGAGCTCCCACATAAGCTGCGACCTCAGGCCCCGTCAGGAGCGGCGCGCGGCGCGCAGGTTGTTGGCCATGCGCAGGTTGAAGTTGTTGTAAAGCGTGCGCTCGAGATGCGCCAGCTCGTTGGCAATGTCCTGTTGCGAACCGTTGGCCTTGTCCAGTGTTTCTCTGTAGCTGCGTGCCTCTTGCAGCAGCGACTGGCGCCTGCTCTCCAGCAAGTCGATATCGTCCTTGTTGGTGGCGTTCAGCCCCTGCTCCTTGCTCGAATCGATAGCAGTTTTCAGGTCCTGGCAGAGGTTCTCGATGTGATTGATGGCCGCCTCCCAACCCATGATCTCGGCGTACTTCGCGATCAGCACGGAGCTGATGCCGCTGAGGTTGTTGTTCGACGTCAACTCGATCATCCGAAACGCCCCAAGGCGAGACATGCCTACGGCCTTGAGCGCTTCGCGTCCCGCTGCGCTTGACATGGGGTCTGTGCGGTTGAGGATCGCGTCACGCAAGACCATCAGGTGGTTGTAGTACCGCCGCGAGTACGGCGTGAACGAGATCTGCTTGGTCGCGCGCGTGCTCAGATCCAGGCATGGATCTGAAGAGGCGTGATCTCCGCAGTCGTAGGCACTCAGCGTCTTTGTCTGCTCAGTCCAGTGCCCGACCAGATCACCAAACCGCACCTTTCCTGGAAGCGTGTGAGTGGAGATCACTGGGTTGGAAGCATCCCCGTCGACGACAGTTACGCGGGTGCCGATGAGGCTGAGCAGCAGGCTCTTGGTTTCGCTGGAAAAGTCGGCGAACTGTCCCGAGTGAAGGATCGCCCAGGTGGCGTTACGAGGGCCCGTCTGAGTGACGTTTGCAGAGTTCTTGGCTGAAGGCCCCGAGGTGATCGTGTTGAGGGCGTCGGGCAAGCTTTCCTTGAAGCGGGTGTAGGCGCTGAAGAAGTCGCGGTTGTTGCCCTCGCTGGAGCTTTGACCCGTGGCGCCTTGAATCCAGCGGGTGACGTCGTTTTCGATGCCCGTCTTGCTGTTGAGCAGCTGTGACATCTGGCAAGTCGAGCCCAGCATCGAATTCATGCGCTGCACATCCTGGGACATGGCCTGCATGGTCTTGGCAAGGCCTGGCGCAAGTGCGTCTAGAGCGCTGATGAAGATCGACCCCATCGAGGTCTGGATGATCCCCCGCAGGTAGTTGACGAACTCTTCGCCATTGATGAAGCCGATCGATCCACCGTAAAAGTCGATCCCGCCGCAGCCGCGTTTGAACGACGGGGGCGTGAAGGAGAAGGGCGTGAAGGTGCGATTCGGAACGCGCCAGACGAGACTGCCGCCGCTGATAAACGTGCCGGACTGACCTTGGATGACGCTGCCGGGAGTGACGTTGGCCGCAGCGCCGGCCGACGTCATGAAGTCGTCCATGAAGTTCGCGTGTGCGGGCGCAAAACACAGTGCAGCCACGGCTGCAGGTATTGCGGTACGGCGCATCACGGTTCGCAACGTAGCTAGCATGGCTCAGTCCTCGAGGTGAGTTACATCGCCTGGCCGGGGCGGGTGGCCTTCAGGACCCGAACCCGCTCGACGATCTCGTCACCGGCCAAGGCACCCGTGCCCAGCAGGGTCACTGTCTTCGAGTCGTTCGATACGAGGTACAGCGCCGGCACGGTACGCACCCCTTCGCCGCCGGTGACGAACCGCGATACCCCGTTGTCTCGACGAGGGTTGGGAAATGCCGGAACAACTCCACCGTCCAAGGACACCGCTACGACTGGCATCCCGTAGCGATCGGAGATCGCCTTCACAACAGGGGCCATGTCGTGGCAGAAGGGGCAGTCGCCGCGGAAGAAGAACAAGAAGCCGTGGGACTTGCCGATGCCCACCATCACGTCTTCGCGCTGCTGCTCCAGGCGCTGGCGTTGGTTGCTCGCCGCGTAGGTGGCTAACGAGTGCCTGGCCGTTGGGTCAACCTCTGGGTTTTGCCAAATCACTCTGCGGGCCACGTCCGTATACAGCGAGCTCTTGCTCACCACCCACTCCTGGGCCTTCAAGAACTCCAGGACGTTCTTCTCGGTGGGGTCCAAGATCGCCTGCTCATGCAGGCGGTTGACTTCCTTTTGGATCTCCGCAAGAGAGGTCAACTCCCGCAGCGGCCGGGTCCCTGCGGCTGTAGGGGCACCCAGTGGGGTCGCTGCAGTTTTGGTCCCAGGGACGACGGGCGCGAGTGCAGGCGCAGTCGCGGAAGGTGGAGACCCGGAAGGCGTGGGAGCCGCGCTCTTTGGGGCCGCCGGCTTGGGCTTCGGTTTGGGGCGATCCGGCGGGTACCAATTGAAGCCCCGCTCGGGATCGCTCCAGACGTTGGAGTCCCACCAACTGCGCACCGGCTGGTTTGGCGCTGTCGCTGGTGCTGATGCCGTCCCTATTGGTTCGGACGTCTGAGCAAGAGCATCAGGTCGCGCAACCCAGCACGCCATCAGGGCGAGCGCTGGAGCTAGACGCCGCAGGCGTCGAGGTTGCGAGAAGTATGAAACCACCTACCAGACCCATATACGTTGCGTAGTATGTGAGTCTAGCAGTGGAGATTGTGATAACTAACGCAATTCGACAGGCTTGACGGGGTTTTGAGACTCAACGATCCGACGTACCGTTGAGAGGTCCAGAGCCTCGGTTGGGGGCTGGCCGTCGCGGCAGGAGTTGAAGCTGAACGAGAACCGCGCATCCTGGAACGCGCCTGCCTTGACTTCGGCGTCATGAATCCGAAACTCGTTCTCAAAGCGTGCGCAACCCTCTTGCTCGTAGCGCTTGACCACTTTGGTGGTCACTGTCACCGGCCCCAAGGTGCCAAATTGGCGTCGCATCTCGACCACCCATGGCGAAGTCTTCTCGAAACGCCGCGTCACTTGGCCGTCTTTGGAGTCCAAGGCCTGCAGCATCATGGAGAAGAACGGCGTGTTCTGAGCACGCGCGATCTGTGGGCCAGCCAGGCACACAGCGGTCAAGATCAACGTCAAGGCTCTCACAGGCGTTCCAGTAGTGTTCGAGAAAAGGCGCCGACCTTGTCGCGCCGGTCACTCAGTCGAGTCAAGGCGTAATCGAGCGTCACGTCGCCGCGAACCATGGCGAAGGTGCCTGGCGTGCACTGGCTCGCCGTGCAGCCCTTGTCAGCTAAGCCATCGGGGATCACCAGCATTGTGGGCACCGAGGAGACCTGAAACTGCTGAAACAGCCCCGGGTTGATTTCCACGTCCGCTCCCAGGGCCGCAAGCGGCTGCAAGTCAGCCATGGACTTCATCCAGCCTGCGGCGTCCACGCCGTGCCGCACGCCGCGCAGCACCATCACGCCGCCGGTTTTCTTCATGTCCCTGGCCAGCCGCTTGAGTGACTCCATGGGCATGCCCATGCTGACAAAGACGACCAGGCGATGCGTGCGCTCCTCAGGCAGACCAGTCACGCCAGGACCTTCTTGCTTGAAGCGCTGCGCCAGCGCGGCCGGGTCTGCTGCGCCCGCGGGGGCGGGAAGACGCAACATATCCGGCAACTGACCCGGCGCGGCTGGTTGGCCCGCCATGGCCGCTGGGTTTCGGCTGTTCAGTGCTCTGCGCGCTGCGGCGTCCACAGCTGACTGCGCCGCTTGCTGGCGCTGCTGCTGCTCCTGCATGACTCGTGACATCTCCTGCGGCGGCGGCATTTCTTGCAGGCCGGCAGCAGAAGCAGACTGGCTTGAGGCCGCGTTGCACAAGCAAAGCCCGATCGCCAGGACGGCAGCTTGTCGAAGCCGAGTGCTGTAGAGCCCCATCAGTTTCCCAAAAACCACCACAGTAGCTACCTCACTGCCCGCTGACCAGGGGGGCGACGGCTGCCCCGCTGCAGCACGCGCGCTTGCGAAAGATCTGGTAGCTGAAGTCTTCCCCCTTGTAGGGGAACTCTTTTCCAGAGCCCCATACGACAGTTGACCTGCCAAAGGGCTGACAGCAGCGGCCCGCATCCTTCTTGGTATTGGGGATGGGGTAGAGCATCTGCGACTTGTAGTTGTTCTTGTCCATCGTGATCTGCGGGTACATCGAGCACAGGCCCTGACGACCGCTGCCTGCCCACATCAAGCCTTGACGGTGGAGCTTTTTGGTCATCTTCTGCATGAGCAGCGACGAGGCATGCACTCCCCCGATGTGGCTCGGGACCCAGCCCGTCAGGGGGTACACGCTGCCTTGGCACCCTGCGCACCACGACAGCGTGTTCAGGCCAAATCCGGCCGTAGCTGCGATGCAGTCGGCCGAACAGGCGGTCTGCGCGATCATGTTGGCGAACAGCGCCGAGTCCGGCGCCAGGATGAATGACAGCACGTCGTCATCCCACAGAGGGTCGAACTCGGTGGCGTAGGCCACATCGAAGGAGCCGCGCTCCAAGCAGGTGCTGTCCATCAGGACTTCGGCCGCAAACAGAACGGGGTTCACGTACCAGTGCGCCTGGTAGAAGCTCACCGTGCTGGTGCCTTCGGCCACGGCGGTGCGAGCGTGTTCGGGTGCGCTGAACCCCGGGTCGAGTTTGATGCCGCCCAAGCTTGGATAGCAGTGCGGCGAGCGCACCACCTCGAAGATGCGTGCTGGTTCCCAGAACTCGAGCGTCACGCCGGCTTTCAAGCTGGCGCCCGATCCGCACGAGCACACCGCGGTCGTCGAGGTGTTCGAGTCCTCTTGGTTCATGGTCAGCATGTTCACGCCGGCCACCCGGATCGGGAAGACGCAGGACCAGCAGATGTCGGTGATGATGTTTGGGAATTTGCCGTGGCAGGTCGGGCTGCTGCTGGAGGCAACCGGTGCTGACTGCGCTCGTGGCTGCGTGGCCACGCCGATCAGGCTCAGCCAGAACACCAACACGAGCGCCAGCTTCATGGGCCACCAGGGGGATTTCGTCACGGCCTCAACTCCTGGACCCGCAGCATCGATCCGTCCTGAGTGACTAGCGCGGGGACGTTCTGAATTCCCAGACGTGAAACGAGGTAGCCGCCCTGGTCGTAGTAGACCTGGCGCTTCCACGAGCGGCCCAACTCCAGCGGTGCGCCTGCGACCAAGATGGGCTTGATGTTCCAGTCGTAGCGCTTGCCCAGCGACTCTGCAAGAGCCACTTGGCGCTTGTCTCGGGCATCGAAGAACACCAGCCAACGGGTCATCGCAACGAAGTCCAGCGGGTTGACCTTGGTGCCGGCCTTGGCGATGAGGGTTCCGTCGGGGGTGCGAATGTCGCGGTCGGTGGCCACAGATGGATCCACCAGGAAGGAGCGCTCGACACTCGCTCGCCCAATGCCGGGAACGGGGCTCGGGTTTTGCAGGCTTCGCAAGGCCCGGGCCTTGCCCTCCTCAACCCGCTTTTGGAGCTCGCCGCTGCGCTCCATGTTGCGCAGCCTGCGCATCATCTGATCGAGCATGTCAGGCTCTGCGATGTCGTAGGTCGGGCCCAGCGCACCGGCATCTGCGCGGACTGGGCCTGGGCTGCCAGCAGAGCGGTTAGACGGCTGACCCGCAGCGCTGGTGCACGCGATGGCCAGAGCCGTACATACGGCGGCCAAGCGCTGGGAGGACAGGTGCCGCATCAGAACAACGCCAGCGCGCGACCCACGATACGGTCCTGGGGCACAAGGCCAACAGCGCTATAGCGCGAGTCCAGGCTGTCCTCATGCGGCGCGTACATGAAGAAGTAGCCGGGCGGGATCACGCCTTCGGCGGATTTTGAAAGTCTCAGCCCCGCCTTTTGGCCTCGGCTGCTGTGCGTCTTGGCCATACCCATGGGTTGGCCGTTGATGAAGAACTGCTGGCCCTCGAAGTGCAGCACGTCACCCGGCACGCCTCCAACCAGTTTCACCAGGTGAGCCTGCTGGTCGTGAAACTCTGAGGCAGGAGGCGTGAACACAGCAAAGTTGCCAGTGGCCACGCTCTTGTCGTACTTCAGGACGAGGAACATGCGCTGCGGCAGGCTGACAGTGAGATTGGCCCCAATGCTGACGTAGTGACTCGCCACAAGCAGCGCGGCGCTGGGCAAGGCAAGCCACAGCCAGCGCCTGCGCAGCCAGGGCACAAGCAACTCCAGGAATGCGCTCATCCTCGGGTGCTGCATGTAGCGAAGCACCAGGCGGTGGTGAGGGTTTAGCGAGTTCAAGGCCGAACCTGAGGGCCGAAGGACGGGGCGCTTGGCATGGGTGCGCCTGCTGAACGCTCGGGCTGGTTGAAGCCTGGCGAAGCTTGCCCGAGAGCTGGAATCGCGGCCTCGAGGCGCGATTGAGCTTGCTTTCGCAAGGCCTCGGCGTTCAGCTTGTCCAGGCCGAGCCTGGACTTCAGCGTGGCTGTGTAGTCCGCCGGGGGCTCGCCAACGAACGCGGTGCTCGTCAGAAGCACGCACCCGCACTGGCTGCGCAGTGCCTCGATCTCCTTGGATAGCCGGTCCCCGAAGGCTTGCGCGTCGGCAAGAAGGCTCTGGCGGCCCGCCTCATTCAGGCCAGGTGCAACAGCGGAGACCGTCAGCCTCAACTGCTCCAACTCCACGATGCCCGGTAGATCCACGACCGCGAAAACCTGAGCCCTGCGCTTGTCGTAGACCCATAAGGCCAGCGCCATGATCACCAGGCTCACCACCAGTGAGGTCGCAATCACGGGCGCGAGGGCCAGGACGTCGTCGGCAATGGAGGACCACCGTGAGGCGGGCCGCGCTACAGCTACAGGCGCGGGCGCCCCTACAGCGACAGGCGCGGGCGCCGCTACGGCATCTTGTTGGCCAGGACTGGCGTCGCCATCTTGGGTTGCAGCTTGCGCCGAGCCAGGAGCCGCTGTTACGGGCGCTTGAGACTTGCGTTTAGACATTCTGGTGGACGCTCAGCTGGCCTGCGCGGAGGCCGCAAGATCGGCCGCGCGGGAGCGATCGGCCAGCACTTGCTCCACCGCCTGCACTGTTGTGAAGCCGGCGCGTTCGTAGGCCCGAACGGCCTCGAAATCCTGCGCCTTGGAAGAACCCACCAACTGTGCGTAGGGGTCGACAAAGAGCCTTGCAACCGTGGGCGGCATGTCACCGCAGCGAATCCACACCTCAGAAAAGTAGCCCTGACGCGTTGTGACCGACATGAGCTGCTTCTTTGTGTACTCGTCCATTACCAGCTTGCCCGATTGCGCGAGTTGCTCCACAGATTCTGGTTTCTGGCGCAACAAGAACATCCAGTCAGCGTTATCAAGCGCTGCTCGAGCGGTAGCAGAAGAGTAGTAGTCCCCAACGCTCTGAGTTCCTGTGCAAAAGCTGGCGTTATATTTTCTGGCGCGGCGGTAACCGGCTTCGATAAAGGCGCCTGACTGGCCGCCACCCATAATGCTCCAGGCCTCATCGACGACGCACAGCTTGCGTTGATTTCTGTCCCCGATATACATTTCCTGAGTGATTTTATAGAGGATGATCAGCATAACTACCGACTGAAGATCCTTCATGGAGTTCAATTCTTCCAACTCCAGAACTACAAAGTCGGAATCAAACCGGACGTTTGCCTTCCCTTCAAAGAAGCGACCATACTGGCCGTCGCGTGTGTAAGGGAAGAGCTGAACACCAAGATCTCGGATTCGTGGGTCGAAGTCTTCGCTGTTATTGGAGCCGCCCACGATGCGTACATGTTTAAGCCGGTCCGCGAGCAAGGTCAAGGTAGCGTTTGGTCCCTCGTCTTCCCAAAGCTGGCGAATACAGATTTCGAGTTGGGTTAACTCGTAGTCGTCCAACGCGCGTGAAGGTGAGATCATTTGGGCGATCATGGGTCGCACCAATTGCATTTCCTCCGACAGGTCGGAGATCATGCTGAAGGGGTTCAGGCAGATGTTGGAATCAGCCGTGAACTCGAGATACTGGCCCCCAAGCAGGCGGCAGAGCTTTTCGTAGGATCGACCGACGTCCAGAATCCAGGCCTTGCCCCCGGTGGCAAGAAGCCTTGTGACGATTTCGTTGAGCAAGAAGGACTTGCCCGAACCGGAGGCGCCCACCACGCACGCATTGAAATTGCCGCTTGTATTGGCAAAGATGTCTATGGCCATGGCTTGGCCGCTTTGGCGGCCAAACAAGGGCAGTACGGGGGCCCCATTGCCGGAGTGCTCGCCCAGTATGGGCATCATGTTCGTTGCGTTGTCCACCGTCTTGGTGGCGCATCGCAGGGCGATCTGCAGGTCTTGCTGCATCAGTGGCCCGTACATCAAGGGCAGCGAGGCCAGAAGCGCCTGCTTTTGCATCTTGCGGTCCACGATGAGATCAAAGCCTGCGCTGCGCCAGATGGCGCGTGCGGCTTGCTCTGCCTTTTCGCGGTCTTGCAGTGGAGTGAACAGCAGGAGCTGGTGATACATCTTCACCAAGCCTTTGCCGTCGCCAAAGGACTCCAGTGCAATGTTCCAGTCTGCTCGTCGATCCTGAAGATCTGGCTGGAAGCGCGCCATCGGAGAGTCAGCGTTCTGTGTAGCGCGCGCCGCTTTCAGCGTGGTGCGGTTCTTCTCGGCGTCGAACTCCAGGATCTTGACGCCCAGCGTGATCAGGAAAGGGCAGGGGTAGGACAGGGTGGAGTTGGTCGCTGACCCCAGCAGGTCACGCATCTGGTGCAGCGAGACTGCTCGCGGATAGGAGCGCACCGAAAGCGCCCTCACGTGCATGGGCTCGAACCCTCGGCACTGAATGCGCATGTCGTCTTCGGACTCCACCAGGTCCGTCTCGTGCGAGACGATCTGGGCACGCAGAGGTCGTCCCGAGTCGTAGACCGCCTTTGGGCTGACACCGCCCATGAACTGCGGCATGTTCAGCAGCAGGCTGCACCAGTCCATCAGGTCCTGTGCGTCCCAACGACGTGGCTGCAGGTAGTACGACTGCAAGACCGATGTGATCGTTTCTCTGAAGAGTTCGACCCGACGCAGGTACTCTTCCAGATCGGGGAGTCTGAGGAAGTCCTTGAGTTGCATGAACCCGCCGCCAGTCTTGCGCGGCGCTGGAATGCAAACGCTGCACACACCGCGAAAGTCCCGCAGACGGAAGTTCATGTCTCGAAACAGTCCTTGCGTGGCACCCTTTCTAAAGTAGTCCACGCGCTTGCGCATCAACGCATGCAGCATCGAGACTTGCAAGTGCTTCGGAGTGCCTGGCGTGAACTCTTGCGGGGACAGCGTGATGTCCTCGTAGGCCTGCAGGTAGTTGCTGATGTCTGGCGAGCCCAGCAGATGAATGCTGATGCCGGTACCCACCGGTGCTCCCGAGGTGAACATCCCGCAGAGGAACTCGGCCATCTCCTGGGACGCCCCGATCTGGGGCTGGAACTCCAAGCAAAAGCCCACGCTCTCCACCGATTCGGGATCGATGGCGCTCACATAGAACAGGCCGCGCTGGTTGTCGTACGCGTTGTAGGGAAGCCAGTCTGCGAGACGTGTGAAGGGCAGGGCCGATTGCGTGCGGGGCCGAGCGAAGTCTTCGACTGCAGACGCTGCGTCAGCTTGCCCGATGGAAGCCGCCGCCGCCTGTTCCTGCGCAGAGGTTTCCGTGTGGCCCTGCCGCGAGTCTTCCTGTGATGGTGCTCGTTTGCTCAGCTGCAGGAACTTCAGGCGCTCAAACAGTGTGTTCAGCATGGCTGCGCGTTTCAGTCTTGGGGATCGGGGCTGGGAGCCGGGGCAGAGCCTTGACGGCTGGCGGCGCTCTCGGCCGCCCGCCTTGCGCTGGTGCGAGGGTTGGAGGTGGCAGGCGAGGCTTGGGCCTCTTCCCCGTCCTCGCCACCGTCGGCGCTGGTCTGGCCAAGCCGGATCACAGGACGGTACTGACGCTGGATGTTCAGCCGATTGGCTTCGATCATCCAGCGGCCGTTGTTGACCGTCACGTACATGAACCTTTGGTCGTGCAAGTCGCCCTCTGCGTCTTCTACGGGCGCCACCCAGATCCGAAGAACCTTGGGCGCCGAGCGCAAAGGGTGTCCGCTGAACGGTGCTGCCATCAGGGCAGGGGAGGCGGGTTGCGCAGCGGCCTGCGCAGCGGTTGCTGTCCCGGCGCCTGCCTGCGAGGGCGGTGTCCGCGGGACGTGGGCCGATGTGGCTGGAGCCGATGTGGCCGGTGCTGTTTGTCCCGGGGGGTTTGTGTTTTGCGAGGGCAGTGTCCCTGCGGTGGCGTTCGCGTAGAGGCCGCTTACGCTTTGGCACGCCACGCCCTGCGGCGCTTGGCAGTTGAACTTCGTTTCGGCGCCTACTCCGCCTAGATCGACGGTGGAGCAGGCCGCCATGGCAAGGCTGAAGCCTAGGACGGTCAAAGCGCGTGCCAGGCGCGCAGTTGTGGAGCTGACGCCCGTCATGGCTGCGCTCCCACAGCAGCGCCCCGCGCCGCTGATGTGTGGCCTGCAGGGTTGTCTAGCAGTGCGCGCAACTGCTGCGCCGACAGCGCTCCGGCTACGCGGGTGCCGTTTGCCGCCACCAGTGTTGGTGTTGCCGTGATCCCTAGGCGCTCAGCGAGCTGCAGGTTCTTCCTCAGCGGGTTGTCACACCCGGCAGGTGCTGGCGCAGGCTTCTGCGCGCCTCCTGCCATGAACGAAGACCATGCCTTGGCGCGGTCCTTGGAGCACCAGATGCCAGCCCCAGTGGCTTGTGAGGCCTGGCCCAGCATGGGCACGATGTAGGTGTAGATGGTGACGTCGCTCAGCGTGGTCAGAGTGGCCTCCAACTGCTTGCAAAACCCGCAGGACGGATCCGAAAAGACGTGCAGGACTCGAGAGCCGTTTCCTTTCACTGTCTTGATCGCCTGATCCAAGGGCAGGTCGGCCACATCCAGACGCACCAGACTGTCACTGCGCTCCTGGGTGAGGTTCGTCTGTGTCTGCATGTCCATCAGGTTGCCGAACAGGAAGTAGCGGCCTGTCGCATCTGTGTAGGCGACATTGCGCCCCATCAGAACCTCGTACACGCCGGGGATGGCCGATGGACCTACTGAAGTGAAGGAGGTCGCTGGGTAGGCGCGCTTCAGGTTGGTCAGCACTTGTGCACTGGCTGCATCCTGAGCCGCGGCCTGGGCCCAGGTGCAGGCCGCCGACAGAACGGTGGCTGTCCAAATGGCCGCCAAGCGGCTGCGAGCAAGACGGCTCATGTCAACGCCCCTCCAACGTGAATCCACGGCTGAAAACGACATCTGCCATGCGGCCGCCGTTCACCTCCACCACAGGGAACGTGCGCTCTGCCAGGGTGATGTAGTACTTGGCCAGCATGTCAAAAGCCCGTTGTGTGCCGGCCCCCAAACCCGCCTGGAAACCCTGGCCTGCATTGGGGGTTGTAGTCACGTTGCCCAGGGCACCTGTGGTGGTGGTGACGGAGGCTGTTCTCGCAGCTTCCCCGATGCCCGCACCCACGCTCGCGAAAAGGGCGTTGGCCAGCATCTGGCCGGTTTTTGCAACGATCTTTCCGCGCATGCCGGCTTTGCCGTCTTCGCCTGCGACATAGCCACGAACGGCCACGTCCAGTGCCGCACCGTCAGAGGAAATGCAAGACAGCCTGTCCAAGCGCACGTTGGCACGTTCTGAGGCAATGTCGCCAAATCCGTTGCCGGTGAGGGTGCATCCCTTGAGATCGACCCTGAACCCGTTGGGCATGGTGGCGTGGTCCATGACTCGCAAGAGCACAGGGCTCGGGTTGTTCTGCGCCTGCCCTCCGGTGGGCGCGTCCAATCCGTTGAGCACCAGGACGCGAACGAACGTCCCTGCGGGGATGTACGAGCCGGCTTGCTGCTTCTCGTGGACGCCGCCGCTGTCGGTGGAGCTCACCTTTGCACCGCCCGCAGCTGCTGTCGCAGTGGGAGCAGGCTCATCGAATGTGATCGTCGTGATGCTCGGCTTGCTCGGGTCTGAGCGAACGGGTGCAGCGGGGGGGTCAAAGGTGCCAGCTGCGCTGAAGACGGGCATGCCGGTGGCCGGTGGGGGGCCGGCTCTTTGCGGCTGCGTGGGAGGGGCCATGGTCGCGGGCCTGGGTGGTGGCGGGGGCAGGGTCACGGACGCGCCGGACGACCCACTACCAGCCGGTCCTTCCTGGGTCAGTGGCGGAGGGGCCGGTACAGGGCCTGCGGGGGGCCGCGCTGCGCGAGCTTCCGCAAGCTGCTTCTCAAGCTTTTCCTGCCTGGCTTGCGACTCCTTCACCGTGGCCTGCAACGAAGCCATATCGCTGCCGAACTGAACTCTCCACGCGTCTCGGTCTGAGTACGCGCTTGCGCCAGTCACCAAGTTCGCTGATTCCGCTGGCTTTGCGGTGGGCTGTGGAGTGGGCGCGCTTTGGTTTGAGGTCAGGTAGGAGGCAGCAATGACTACCGCAAGAACGACGGCTACAGCGAAGGCCAGCATGACCTTCTGCTTTTTCTTGACCGTTGCGCCTCTGGCGCTCGTCGAGGGTGCGCTTTGCTCACTCATCGTCTGCACCTCGAATGACGTAAACAATCGTGGACTCGCCTGGGCGTAGGAGGTGCTGGTCGACCGCTACAGCCTGCACACCAGGTCGGTAGAACTCCTGCTCGGCCAGCGTCAAGACTTGGGTGCCGGTATTGACGAGCGTGTAGGCATCGCCGATGTGAGTCCGCGCCCGAAATCTGCCAACCAAGGTGAACGTCACGTCTTGCCAGAGAGCAAGGGGCTGGTTCAAGCGTTCGACGGTGAAGCCGGGGCCTTCAGCGTCGCCCCTGGCCATAGCCAGGATCAAGCGCTTGAGGCTCTGATCGAGTGAGGAGGCCTTGTTCTCGGGCGTCTTGCCTGAAGAACCTGGGCCGGCACGATGCTGAGGCCGTGTTGGCGCTGGATCGCGGATCACCACCGACTCCAGCGGCATGCTGGCCACTGGCTGCAGGATCAACTCGTGCGTGGCACCCGAGGACGAGACCACGAAAACGCTGATCTGCTTGTCCTCCACCCTGGGCTTCAGATAGACGCTGCCTGATTCCTTGTCCTGCTGGACTTCGAGCTCCTCTGACAGGAAGCGCATGCTTTGCAGGCGTCCATCCTCGATGCTCAGGCGCGTCAACTCGCGCGCTGGGATTCGCACCACATGCTTCTTGCCGACAACGCCATCAAGCACCTGTAAAGCGTTGGCACTGCCAGCGCAGGTCAGAAGCGCTGCAGCGACGAGAGCGAGCAAGCTCTTGATGCGCAAAGGCTGGTTATTCAACATGGGGATCATGTGACCCGCTTAGCGAGTCACCTCCTCGCTTGCTGCCTTGGCCTGGTCGACGTCCTTGATGCCGAGCAGGTAGACGCGGCCGCTCTTCATGCCGAACGCCACCTCGTAGGCTTTCGGTACCTCGGACACGGTCTTGTCGGCCAGCATCGTGCGTAGCTGGCCGGTGAAGCGCACCGTTTGCGTCTCCTCCTGAACCTGGACGCCCGTGATCGAGAAGAACGTGGAGATGTTGTCGCGGGCGAGCCGCTTTCCTTGCGCGAGCAGCTGGGCCTCCAGTTGCCCGTACGCTGCCGGTGAGGTGTAGCGCAGGATCTGCTTGCTCTGGTACTCGAACATGGCTGGCGTGACATCCAGCGCATTCCTGATGATGAAAAGCCCCATCTGCTCCAGATAGCTGCTCGAAGCCTTCTTGTCCTCGATCCAGAACGTCTTGCTGATCTCCGGGGGCACCAACACCTCGCGGTGCGTCCGGTCGGCCAGCAACAAATTCAGCGCCAACAAGATGTTCAGCGCGAAGGAGCACACGAGCAGAATCAGCCACGCCTTCTTGAGCGCGGCCTTGGACTCGAGCTCCTGGATGATCAGTTCGGGAGACATCGCCTTCAGCCCGTGAAGTGCCGCTCATGCGACGGCGGGGTTCGCTTGAAGCCCACCGAGATCGGGAGGTACCAGTACATAAGGTGCAGCAGGTAGCCTGGATGCTGGCCAGAGCGCAGTCTTGAAAAGCCTGCGGCGCCAAAGATCCCCGCTACCGCGAACGACATCGTGAAACCCGTGACGATGCCCAGGCCGACGCACATCAAGAACACGAGGGCCACGTCGAAGTCCCAGAAGAAGAATCGCGGTGGTGCGTCCAAACTGCGAGGAATTTGCAGGTTCATGGTGGTGTGTGTCCCTCGTTAGGTGCTTCAGGACGGTTCAAACGACCGAACTGAACATGCTCACGATGATGTTTGGGCCCAGGCTGAGTACCAGCGCAAAGACGATGCCGATAATCGCTGGCATCAGAGTGGAGCGCGCAATACCCATACCAGCCCCTATTACAAAGGCAAAAAGGGCAAGTGCTTTCCCCAAGAAACCCGTCGTCCAGCCAAAAATAGTGTTGAAGAGTGCCCCAAACTCTGATTGACCGCCTGTTCCACCGCCTGTACCAGACGCAAGTGCGCTGAATCCGACGGCCGCCAAGGCGAGGCCAACGATAAGGCCGCGAGAAAACTTGATACTCTTCATTTGCATACTCCCAGTGTGAGGGTTAGGGGACGTGGGCGAATTGGTTGACGCGTGAATACTCATGTTCGGGTTGGATTTCTGTTGATTACGCAGAGGACACTCTCAGTAAAGGCAGTCATTGCGCCGAAACCCGTCACAGGCCGTTCTTGGCAAGCACATAACCCGCCTTGATTTCCCACTGGACAATCTCGGCGGTTTTCTCGATCCAGCTCTCGTGATGGCTGGAGTCGCTCATCACCATTTCGACGCAGTTACTGACAATGAGCGTGGCCAGCGGTTCCGCCGCAGCGGAGGAGGCTTGTCCTTGGCCGCCTTTTGCAACGCCGCACATGTCGAGGGCCGATTGCTTGACGGTGCGCTTGATGAGGACGCTGGCCACGGCTTGCGTTGCTGAGCGATCTTTCGGGCCGGAGTGGGCAAGCCGCATCTGCGCTGTCAACCGGTCCAGCAGTGCCGACCTCAGGGAGTGATCAGCCAGGCATAAAGCCACTGCAGCCGAGATCAAGGCGCGCTCGATACGCAGATCAACAGGCAAAGACACCTGCCGAAACTCACGCAACGCATCCAAGACGGTGCGCTGCATTCCCGTTGAGGTGTAGCCGTGCACGTACTTGCTGCCCACCGCTGCGGGTGAAGTCAATTCAGCATTCATCGGGAGGTGTCCGTGATGAGCAAAACGCTGAGGTCCGCACGTCGAGCGTTGTGCGGCTCATCTGGGGGGTAGCCTTCGGCGGGGACCTTGAAAACCCTGGCCGAGGTGGAGAAGGTGGCTGTGCCGAGGTGCGGCCGCAGGAACATGGCGACCGCGTCTGCGCGGCGCTGCGCGAGGCCCAGGTTGTATTGGTCTCGCTGCAGCGAGTCGGCCACTCCAATGATCTGCACCGTCTGGACGTGGCCACTCACCGGTGCCAAGGCTCTGAGCAACTCCGCCTCAGCTTGACTGGTCAGCGCGCTGCTGTTGTAAGCAAAGGGCAGCCGCAGCTGAAGCGTCTGCGGGCGGTCTGAATTTGGAGCCCGCGAAGGCGCGGTTTGTGGCTTGTTGGCTTGCGGTGCCGCAAGCTGCCTTTGTGCCTGGGCAGCGGGCTGCCTTGGAACCTGCAGCACCTTGGGGGTGAGGTTCAAGCAGGTGGGGCCCGCGCACAGCGCCGGCACTGGATCGCCTGTCACGGGGTCGTACGCCACGCCTTGCAGGCTCACGTACAGGACGGTGACCTCGCTCGCCGCGGTGGACGCCGGCGCGACAGGCTCCGCAGATGCGCTGTCTTGGCGCGCTATGGAAGCGCACCCCGCAAGCATGGATGTGGCCAGGAACACCCCAAAGAGGGAGGCCCAGGCCCGCCGCCAGGCCTGGCTTAGGGGTCGAAAGTCAGGGAGGAGATTCTGGAAACTGGCGCCGGTGATGGCCCGGCTTGTGGCCCGCTCTGGGCTTGGGCTTGGGCTGGGTGCACAGGCGCTGCTGGGCGTGCAGAAAGCTGTGCCTGCAGCGCCCGGTACACGCGCCACGAGTAGGTGTTGCGCCTGCGCTCGCACTCTTCCTTGGAGAGCTTCAAGCACCCGACGTTGTAGGCGCCCACAGCCGTCCAGGACAGTCCACCGTGCTGCAGCATGTTGTTGGCCAAGATCCACGCGCCCACATGGATCGAAGTGCACTCCTCTCTGAGGGAGTTCTCCGTGATGCCATACGGCCGAAGTGTGGTCAGCCAGCCCGAGTTGATCTGCATGCGCCCGATGTCTCTCGTGCCGTTGGGGTTCACGTTCTCGACGGTTCGCGCGTCTGCCGATCCGCTCTCGACTTGCGCTATTGCGCGCAACAGTGGCTCGGGAACCCCATACCGTGACGCCGCTTCGTTGTAGCAAGCAGCTGTTGCGTGAGGCAATAAGAAAACCCATGCCGTGAATCGTAGCAGCCGAACAAACATAATACGCAATCCAACATCACAATTTCAAACAGGCTCGCAACGGTGCGAACTCATGGCTGGCCGGCGGGGCGCGGATCACGCGGCGGAGGGCGGTGATCAGGGGTGCGTTGGGCCCGTGCGTCGAGCGCTTCGCGCTCGGCTTGTTCGGCAGCTTGCGCGCGCTTCCAGTCGTCCTCGTAGAAGACGCGCCACAAGGTGAACTTGCAGCCGTAGTTCATGCGCACGAAGGTCTCGCGTATGGGGCCAACGCTGCGCTCGCTGTCGTCTGCCAGCATGGCCACCGAAGTGCTGAACTTGCCGACCCAAGTGGTGGGGGCGCAAGTGCGCTCTAGGCGCTCGGTGGGCGACGAAGTGAACGCAATCCAGACGACCCAGGACATCAGGAAGATCGAGGTCAGGAAGCCGAAGGCGTTGGTGAACAGACTGGCCATGGTTTTTGCCGCAGGGGTGGGCTTGGATGTTGGCGTTAGGGTGGGCCGGGCCTGCAGTGCAGACCTGGCGGACAGAGGCTGGCTGGCTCTACCAGGGGGGCTTCACCTCGGTGGCGGCGTCCACACGCTGATGCCGCGGCGCAGGTACAGGTGGTGTGCTTGGCTGGCTGGGCGCGGTCGGTGGCGCAGCGTGTGCTGTCCTGGGTGTCGGCAGTGGCCCAGGAGAAGTCTCCGCCGATGGGGCGGGTTCACCGCTGGGAGCTGCAGCCACGGACTCGTCTGCGTTGGCCTCGACGGCAGTTGCCGTTGCAGCGCTGACTTGTGCGATGCGCGCCAGCAGGCCGGACTGGCGCGGTGGGCTCTGGTGTGCTGCGATGCTGGTGAGATCGGTACGCGAAGCCACAAGCAGAAGCCTGTCGCGTGCTCGGCTTGCTCCGGTGTAGAGCAGCCGGCGGTTCAGGAATTCGCCGCCTTTGCCGGAGAGAAACAGGATGACTTGCGTGAACTCGCTTCCTTGGGAGGAGTGGACAGTCTGGGCGTAGCCGAGTTCGACGCGTGAAGCGAAGGCGGCGGGTAACGCCACGTCGCGCCCATCGTCCATGCGCAGGTGCAGCGACTCCAGCCCCGTGCTGCTTCCCGAAAACCCGACCAGGTAGCCCGAGTCGCCATTCACGAGCTGTGCGTAGGTTTCCATTCGCCCGTCGTCCAGCCGGTACTTCAACGAGAGGTTGCGCCGGATCAGGATCCGGTCCTCAATGCGAAGGGTGGTTCCCGGGACCGCATTGGCTTCACTGGCTGGATTGATAAGGTCCTGCAGCGCAGCGTTTGCGAAAGTGACGTTCAGGCCCGGCGTGGAGGGGTCGCCCTTGCGGTGGCCAAACAGCAGCGCCACGGACTCCAGCCCGTGTTCAGCTACGGCGGTCAGCCACTCTTGCGAGATGTCCTCAAAGCACTGCGCTGCGTCGGCATTGGGCGTGTGCACTGCAACGCTCGAGTCCTGCGCCTCGTGCTCGATCTTGCCCTCGCGCAGGCCTTGCAGGAACTTCAGAATGCCGAGCCCTGAGCGGTAGGGCGTTGTCAGGCGGTGGTGATCTGCCTCGGCGATCTGTACCGCATCGGCCAGCACGCTGCCTTGGCCGACGCTGTCGAGTTGGTCCAAGTCGCCGACGAGCAGCAGGTGCATTCGTGGAGGAATCGCGTCGACCAGTGCAGCGCACACATCCAGGTCTTGCATGCCTGCCTCGTCGACGACGATCAGGCTGCCCTGCAAAGGGGTAAGCGCATCCAGGGCGTAGCCTTCCCCATTGGCCCCCAGCAGCGCGTGTACGGTGGTGGCCACGGTGCCGTACTTGTCCACCCTGCGCGAAAGCACCTTGGCCGCCTTGCCCGTGGGTGCGGCGAAGTTGGTTTGCGCTCCGAGCAGCGCCGCCACCGCCTCCATCACCAAGGTCTTGCCGCAGCCTGGTCCGGCGGTCAACGTATGCAGCCGTCGAGAGCTGGTCATCAGACCGATCACTGCGGCGCGCTGGCTTGGGTCGAGGGTCACACCCATCGTCTGCTCGGCCGCAGCCAGACCACTCTCCAGCTCGTCGCGCTCACCCGTCCAAAGAGGCTCTGAGTCCTCGCACATCTGAGCGAAGGCACGAGCTACTGACTGCTCGGCTTGCTTGACGTCGCTGAGGTAGATGCCAATCCCTGGGTCGACTTGCAGTGGCAGGCCTTGCTTGAGTGCCTCATTCACGCAGGCGCTGGCCTTGGCAGCCGGGTCCATTCTGGAAAGCGCTTTGGCGAACTGTTCGCTCGTGATGAATGTGTGTCCGTAGCGCAGACAAAAGCTGCGCACGGCCTCGAAGGCGAGGTAGGCCTGCCGCTGGGGGCTGTCGTGCGGCACGCCCAAGGCGAAGGCGACCGCGTCTGCTATGGGGAAGGTGTAGGACTCCAAACTCTGGCACGGCGCGTACGGTGCGGCGGCGAGCTTGGCGATCAACGTCAGCTCGATGCCGCGCTCGTCTTCAACGTCCTTAGACAAAAAGCTGTGCAGCCGTGCGATCACCTGCTCGGGAAGCGGTGTAGCCACTCGCGCTTGAAGGGATCGGTGGAAGCGCGCAGCCGGCGTGAGGCTGAGTGCGCCGATGTACTGCAGCTTGTTCGAGACGCTTTGCAATTCCCAAGGTCGCCGATCGATCAGATCCAGCATGGCGCTCATCCAGCTACCTGGGCCGCGGCTCACGTGGCGCGATTCGAACTCTGTCAGCAGTTGCCTGGCGGTCTTGGAGCCGCAGCCGTTGAACAAGCGCTGCAGCTCTGACTCGAGGAAATTCTTGTCAAGCGGCACGGTCAGCTGCGCGAGCTTGATTTCCATTTGCCAGCCAAACCGTGCATGTTCGGACCAGACCCCCGAGAACCGGTAGAGCCTCTCCTCAGACAAGCCGATGAGGGCTGCGCCTACCGCCTTGCGCGACTCGCCTTCTTCGTCGACCAAGTTCGCTCGCGCCCAGCCTCCGAAGACCTCAATCCCAGAGAGTTTGCCCACGATTTCCAAGGAGACCTCCTTCGGTTGCGCATCAGTTGCGCATAAAGGGAAAATCCCGAGCAATTATAGAGACGGGCATTCATAATAAACGCAACTCTTGCGGCCTGATGAACGCATTGCATGCCCGCGCAACGCACAGCACCTTCGCAAGGAAGTGCGCTCCGGTGGAGCGCGTCTTGTGAGGAGATTGAGATGAGCAACTTGGCTCTGTGGGAGTCGGTAGAAGCGACTGACCCCGCGTTCACGCGCCCTATGGAGGGCGTTTTCGCAGGTACGGCGATCAATCCGACGTATCTGTATAGGAAGGCGACCGAGGCCTTCGGCCCTGTGGGGCTCGGCTGGGGCTACGAGATCGTGTCTGAAGAGACGATCGAGGGCTCCCATCTGGGCTACGACTCAGAGGGCAAGGATCTGGGTTTCGGCAAGGAGCATGTGCTCCTGCTCAAGCTCTGGTATCGCCTGAACGGCGAGCGGGGTGAGCTGTGCCACTACGGGCAGACCACGTACATCTCGCGCCGGGGGGAGTCGATCGTCGCCGACACGGACCACCGGAAAAAGTCCGTCACGGACGCCCTGTCCAAGTGCTTGAGCATGCTCGGCTTCGCTGCCGATGTGTTCATGGGCCGCTATGACGACTCGAAGTACGTGGCGCAGAGGATGGCCGACAAGTCCAAGCGCACTTCGCAGGGTCAACAGGTGCACCAGGCGCCTGCCACGGCGGTGGGCGCTCTCACTCAGGACCAACCGACGCCAGCGCAGGCACAGACCGGCCAGGCCGCGGGTGCTGAGCAAGAGGCCTCGGTTGCGAGCGTGCAACTGCGCCAGCCCACCAGACGCGGCAGCCCCAAGCCGAACAACGTCGAGGCCTGGGTGAGCCGGGTTGGCTTCCTGGGCATTGATGCCATCAAGGCCGCTGAGAGCGCTGCCCGTGCGGCGCTTGAAGGAGATGCCTTGAACAAGGTGCTGGCTGCCATCGAAGAGCGTCGAGCGAACCTGCTCGGCGCCACTGCGAAAGCTGCTTGATATGACCCCACGCCCCCACCAGACCGCTAGGTTTGCTGGGGGCTTTTTCTTTCCGGAACGAGTCGGACGTTATGCGCAGATCCCTCTCACGCGTCGTCAACCACTTCTACAAAACCAGGCTTGGTGGCACTAAAGACACCGCTGCCCTTTCTGGGCTTGCAGCCTCGGCGATCGTGGCCGCGCCGATTGCTCCCGCGGCATTGGCGATTGGAGGAATGGCCACTGTGGCGACGGCATCTGCTGGATACCTGACCAACAGGTTCACAAAGGCTGCCAGCACCCTGCCGGTGCTCAAGAGCAACATCGAGATGGTGTCGGACATGTCGCCCTATCAACCCCTGCAGCGCGGCGACGGCTTCTTGCTGGGGTACGCCACAGACTCAGGCGAGGCCATTCACTTGGAAGAGGCGTACGCCAAGAGGCATTTCCTGCACCCTGGTATGACGGGCTCCGGCAAGAGCGTTTTGGGGCAATCCATCATGTACCAACAAATCAATAAGGGTGGCGGCTTGTTGTTTGTCGACGGGAAACTCGATGCAGACAACATAAGCATGCTTTGGAAGTTTGCCAGAGCAGCAGGTAGGGGGCAAGATTTCAAGATTATCAACCCGGGTGATCCGAGTAACAGCAACACTTACAACCCAATTCTTGATGGCGATCCGGATGAGGTGGCCGCGAGAATTCTGTCTCTGATCCCTAGTTCTGAGAACAACCCCGGAGCCGATTACTACAGGCAAGCCGCCAATCAAGGCATTGTTACGCTGGTATCAGCGATACAACAAGCTGACCTCGCATACAACATGATCGACTTGTCGATTTTGTTGATAAACGCGACTGCGCTTGAGGAGTTGCAACGAAGGGTGGCCCATAGTCCACGCGGAGCCAACTCAAAACAATTGGAGAACCTGGCACTCTTGCTGAACCAATATAAAGCACCGGATCCTAGAACTGGGAAGATTGGTATAAACATTTCCAAACTCCGAGAAACATTCGGAGGGGTGGGCGGCCGTCTACATATGTTCGGCACAGGAAAGTTCGGAGAAGTGATGAATACATATTCTCCCGAAGTCAGGTTATTTGACGCTATACGAGAAAACAAAATCGTGTATCTGTCACTTCCCACCATGGGCAAAACCGATGCAGCCGCGAATATGGGGCGTATGGTGCTCGGGGATTTGCGCACAGCCATTTCATGGCTGCAGGCGCTTCCCACCAGCTACAGGCCAAAACCTGCATTTCTGGTTTTCATGGACGAATTGGGATCTTATGCTACCCAATCCCTGAGCAGGCCATTCGAGCAGGCACGGTCGGCCAACTGCATCCTGTACGGAAGCATTCAGTCGTATGCCAACCTGGAGGCGGTGAGCAAAGAGTTTAAGCAAATAGTTCTGGATAACACATGGACTAAGATTTACTCAAAACTGGGTGGGGCCGACACCGCCACTGCGGCTGCTGAGAATATCGGGGTAGAAAAGAAGGTCACGCGATCCTTATCGGGATCAGAGAGTGACTCTGAATCGGCAAGTTATCTTCGAGCAACACCAGAATCAAGCAAAGGTTCCTCGTATGGGCTCTCGATAGGCGAGAGAGAAGTAGAGGACTTCAGAATTTCACCTGAGGACCTGAAGAGTCTGGATATTGGCGAAGTGGTTGCCACCTATGGCGGCAGCACGATATTCAATGTCCGCATACCCATGATGCAGATCACTAAGGCTTTGGAGGCCGAATATGGTCCACCGATGCTGATAAGGGAAGAGCCTGATAAGTCAGTCCAGGGGTGCGACTTCTCGAAGAATCCTGAAAGATTCCTGATAGATGCTGCGAAGCGACCACCAGCCAATGGAGGGGTGCTCAATGAAGCTGAATGACATTAACTCTTTTGGTCCTGGAGATGATGATGATGGACTGGCTGGATTTGAGTGGGATGAGGATGGAGACGGCTTGGCCCTGGATAGTGGTGGCGGGCCTGGCGATTGTCTTCTTCGGGCCGATTCGGACGGCGCTGATGGCGATTTTCTCGAAGATCTTGATGCCATTCTTGACGGGCATGGGGGTGAACAGCTTCTTGTGGGTATGGTGGGTGGTGAAGAAGATCTGGGGTTGGCACCGAATCTTCTGGAGCAGCTTAGTGAGGCCGCACGGCGTCGTCTTTCCCTCGCTAGAAAAAGAGAAGGAAAAGCGCGGCTGAAAGGTGTTACGGAGGAGGACTTTGACGAGGGCCCCGAGCGCGATGCGTTCCTGGTCATCAAGTCCTACCGAAACGAGTTGTTCAACACCAAGCTGGCGCCGTGGGGTGCCATGCAGTACTTCTTCGCAGCAGGCGACGACGGCGGGCTCACCTTCGACCTGGCCTGCCGAGTGCTCAATGCGCGAAAGGACGTCGTGCGTCTTCGAATCCAGTACGAGTTCTTCTTGCGGTGGTGGGTGTCCCCAGTGGAGTTTCCGTTTGTGGCCACGGAGGTTCCTGAGGACATCGACAGCGAGTGTGCGTACGTCGCTGGCTTGCTCGGGCGTGATCTGGCCTACGCAGCGTGGTGCCAGCCAGGCATCACGGCCGATGCGCTGACGCAGGCCGTGGGGTCTAGCCAGGAGGTTGTGCGCAAGGCCCTGGAGCGGCTGGACGACAAGATGCTGTTGTGCTGCCAAGGCGACAACAACTGGTACCTCACTGGCAGGAATCCATTTCTGCTGCGAAAGCGCCTGGCTGAAAAGCAAGGTGTGTCCCTCAACACGCTAGGAGGCTCCATCTACTGGAGCCGCCTGTTCTGAGCGCGCCATCGTGGAAAAAGACGTTATCGACGCCATCCGTGCGCGCCGCCGTGCGCGTATGGGCTGGGTCGCCTTGGTCGCGGGATGTGTGTTTCTTGGCGCAGTGGGCTGGGAGTACCAAAGGCAGCACGCGAGGGAACTGGACAAGAGTGTCTCGTTGCATCCCTTTGGCACGGGGCCTCAGCGGCCCGCGCAGCCCGCCCCCGAGCCCGCTGTGCCTGGTGCATCTAGTGCGCTCACACCAGCAACTGCGCCTGGCACTGCTGCGCAGCAACAGAGCACTGCCCCTGATGGCCAAGCGTTGAAGGGCCCCGCCGCAGAGTTTGCGCCATCTGGCCCATTTGTGCGGCAGGAGGCCTCTGCCTTGCTCCTTGCAATGGGGCCCAACCAGCTGTCTGGGCAGAGGGCACAGCAGAGTCTGGAGCTGCAGCTCGCTCTATTGCCTGGGCTGGCAAGTCAGCCACGCAAGCGACGACAGGATCTAGAAGTCCTCAGCCAGGTCCACACGGCGCCTGGTCGCGTTGATCGAATGACGGACCTCTTGCAGGAGAACTTGGGGCTCGACAAGGTCCAGAGCAGCAGAAAGTTCTTCGCCGATGTGCCAGTTCACCAGCTTATGGTGCGCATGGACGAAACCATGACTCTGAAGGGCCCCGACATTCAGCGGTTGGTTGATGGCGTGCGCCGCATGTCCGAATGGCGGCAGGCGGCCGTGTTGGAGATCACAAAGGTCACGCGCACTTGGGAAATTGAGGCGCACCTTGCCGACTCCGTCCTGCCCGCCATCTCCGCGTGGATGGCACTGGAGCCGGTGGACAAGCTCAAGCATCAAGCCATGGCACGCGACATCAGTTTGGCCAGGGTCGCCCACGCCACAGCTGCGCTGGACGATGCGCGGCTGTGGGACTTGCTTCAGCGGCTGTCGCGCGAGGAGGTGGCCTCTGCGTTGGAGTGGGCGGCGCACGCCTTCAAGGCGGAGACCTCATCGATAGTCCAGGGCTTCCAGCAGAGTCGTTCGAGGGGCAACTGACAGCGCAGCCGCCCCTATGCCGGCCTCGGCGGTCCACAGGCGCTAGGTTGGGCCTGTGGTGTCCCTCAAGTGAAGCCCCAGCTTGGCAAGCACGCCTTTGATCTCGACGATCGACTTGCGGCCCAGATTTGGCGTCTTGAGTAGCTCGATCTCGCTGCGTTGAACCAGGTCTCCGACGCTATTGATGCCCTCCGCGCGCAGGCAGTTGGCCGAGCGCACTGTCAGCTGGAGTTCGTCGACGGGGCGCATCAGGATGGCTGCCGGCTCATGATCCTCGGGCGAACGGCTCAATTCATCCTGGACCACCTCCCCATCACCTTCGAGCCGGGTGAACACCACCAACTGCTCGACCAGAATCTTGGCGGAAGCCCGGATCGCCTCTTCCGGTGAGATGGCGCCGTTGGTTTCGATCTCTAAAACCAGCTTGTCGAATTCAGTAAACCCGTCCTCGGCCCGGACGTTCTCGACTGCGTAGCTGACCCGACGCACTGGCGAGAAGGAGGCGTCCAGCGCGATACGCCCGATGTGGCTGGGTGCTTGCCCTGCATTCGCCGGCACAAAGCCGCGCCCCTTCTCCACCTTGATCTGCATGTCCAGCTTGCCGCCTTGGGACAGGTTGGCAATCACGTGGTCCGGACTGATCACCTCCACGTCGTGGGGCGTCTGGATGTCGGAAGCGCGCACGGGGCCTTCGCCTTCCTTGCGCAGCACCAGCGTCACCTCGTCGCGGTTGTGCAGCTTGAACACCACACCCTTGAGGTTGAGCATGACGTGGACCACGTCCTCTTGCACGCCGTCGATGGTCGAGTACTCATGCAGGACACAGGCAATGGTGACCTCGGTCGGCGCGTAGCCCACCATGGAGGAGAGCAACACGCGGCGCAGCGCGTTGCCCAGCACCTGCCCGAACCCAGGAGCCAGCGGGGACAAGATTGCAACAGAGGCGGTATCTGTTCCTGAGACTGAGAGCATCAACGTCCCTCCACATAACTTTGGGGCCTTTGTGGGCTTCCGAGATACGCAACATGCGCAGGGTATTGTTAGCCTGCCGCCGGCTTGATCAAGACCCAACACTGGGTCCACAGCAGCGGTGAAGACCAGGCGGTCTGGCGCATCGCGCCTTCGAGCCTGGCCAAAAATCTTTGGCCTGGACGTCCGAGAAACTCGGCAACGAGTGGCAGGTAGGCGCCCATGACGTCGTGCTCGAGCACCGTGAATCCGCAAGCGCTAGCCGCCACCCGAACATCCGAAGCGCGCATCAGGCTGATATGGCCGAGCTCTTCGACCGGCTCGCGATACGCAGCACGCGCCAGACTCCGAACGACCCGAAAGCGCAGCAGTCCGGCGACGGCCTCCGCGATGGAGCCCCGCTGGGGGGTTGTCAGGATGAGTAGCCCGCCCGGCTTGAGGGATAAGTAGAGCAAGCGTAATGCCTGTGTAGGCAGCGCAACGTGCTCCAGCACCTCGCTGCAAATCGCCAGATCGACGCCGCCGGGGGAGTGCGCTTGCACGGCCTTGCAAAGAGCTTGCTGGTCGCACACGTCCACCAACGCGGTTGCGACCTGTAGTCGCCGGGCTTCACCCAAAAAGGCTGGGTCGATGTCCACGGCCAGGGTGCGAAAGCGCGGCGCCAGATGCGCAGTGACGATGCCGCATCCGACACCGACCTCCAGTGCCGTGCGCACGCTGCAGTCCTCCTGAGGCTGTGACCAGGCCGCGTCAATTTGACGCACCACCCAGTCAAGCCGGCGCGTGTGAAGCCATCGCCTGGTCGGGTTCGCGCTCGCGTACAGGCCCTGCTGGAATGCGACGGCGCTACTCACGACTGGGCCGCCTCAGTGTTGAGCCACTCAGCGGCCAGCGGATGGTCTTCCTCGCTTAGACGGCTGTAAAGCGATGGGTGGTGTTTCAGCGCTTCCAGCCAGACCTCAGGCGTTCGGTGTGCGCGACACAGCAGCCTAACGGCGCCAAGTGAGCTGCGCACGGCAGCCAGCCGCACCGCCATCGTGCGCTTAGCCTGCGGGATGTACTGAACCGCCAGCCCGTTGCGCTGAACCGCCGCAACGCACACCTCTTCGGTCATCTCCTGGAGCGTCAGGTACTTGACCGCGTGGCCACACTCCTGGACTGCGGCCAGGCGAACGGCAGGAGTGCGTTCTTCGCTTGTCAGCCAACTGATCAGCATGCCGTTTTGGCAAACGAAATCGAGAACAACCTGGGGCGATCGCTGCCTGGCGGAACGAAGACCTTCGGGGAAGTTGTGCAGCACGGCCTGCGTGGCCTACATCAGCAGCTGGGCGTCGCGGCTGCGCACGGCAGAGCCAAGTGCGTTCGGCTTGGAACTTGCGCTGGCCAAGCTGGCCTGCGCCGCAGACATGACCTCTGGGGATTGCTCGTGCTCGGAGAGCAATGCGAGTGCGCTACAGGAGTGGCGCACGGCAGCCAGGCGAACACCAAGAGTGCGCCACTCAGCAGGAATGAACTGCAGCGCCATCCAAGAGCGCTTGACCGCAGTCACGCAAAGCTCCTCAGTAAGTTCATCTCGGCTGAGGTATTGGATAGCCATCCCGTTGGCCCTCAACGCGGCCATCCGGACCTTCAACGTGCGTTGGCTGCGCGGCACCCAGAAAAGCCGCATTCCATCCTCCTGTACGAACTTCTCCATGGTGTCGTGCGAGGACATCGGAAGCTGCACGACGCGTCGGCGTTGCGTGATGGAGCCCAGAGCGCTCACGCTGGCCCGCATGGTGGGGTAGAAGACGTCCTCCAGGACTCGGACCACGTCTTCAGGGAAGCTTGAACCGGTCGACTCGTGCTTGGGCTGGGGTGTGGCTGCGCAAGGTTCGTACGACGCGAATCGGTACACAAAGCTCCTGGATCCGGCGCCTGCAGCGATGCAGGGGTGGTTGGCCGGCAGTTGTGATCGGGGAACCACGCTCACCATTCCGCGCGAACGCGCAGCGTGCAGGGTTGCCGCGACGACTGTGCGTGGAATACCGGTCAAGCGCGACGCCTGACTGCAGTCGAGCGGGCCATGCTCCACAAGCAGATCCAAGAGGCGCACCCTGTAAGACCGGGTCGGCTGATTGCTGGGGTTGGCGCGTGATGCGCCTGCAGTGGAGGCATGTGCCATGTGTAGTGTTCCGAGAGTTGAGCCGACAGTAGTACGATCAGGTTGCGTAACAACATACGCAAGCAAAATCGATATGTGAATATTAGGTTATACGACCACGCAACAGTCAAACGAAACCCGACTTCCACGTAGGGATATTCGAGATTCCAGGCGCGCGCAACGCATCTCTCCTCGCAAGCAAAGCCGCGGCGGTCGCGGCGAGGAGAAAACATGCAAGCAAGCAACAAAGACGGCCTTGGCGCCGACACCAGGAGCCTGGCGGTGTACGCCCGGATCCTGGGACTCAGCTGGGGCGTGGACATCCGGTTCGACGAGCGGCTGCCCACCGCGATGACTGATGGCAAAACGATCTTCCTGCCTCTGCGCCAGCAGATGGGATCGCAGGAGGACGCGATCCTTGCCGAAGGGCTGGTAGATCACGAGGCCGGCGTGCACTGCCGGCAGACGGACTTTGACCTTGGGCAGACGCTGCTTGAAGGCGAACCGGCGATCACCCTGGCGATCTCCAACATCCTGGAGGACGTGTGGGGCGAGCGCGAACTTTGCGCACTCAAGCCAGGGTGCGCGCCCACCATCGACAAGGCGCTCGAGATCATGCTGCGGCGAGGGGTCTTCCGCGGCCCGGACCCGAAGTCCGAACCTGCGGCCCACGTGGTCAACACGGTGCTGACGGGGCTGCGCACCGTCAAGCGCGGCCAGGTGGTGCTGGCCGATCTCTACAAAGCCCACCGCGAGTTCGCGGAGGCGTCTTTGGGTCCAGAGCTGGTCGAGAAGGTTTGGCAAAAAGCCTGCGAAGTCGACCAGGTCGCCAGCACGCAGCAGGCCATAGTCCTGGCCAAGGAGATCGTCGCGCTCATCGCCCAACAGGCGCAAGGCCAAGGCGATGAGCAAGGGCAACCACCCCCCGAACAGCAGCAAGGGCATGAGAGCCAGGATCAGGAGTCGGCACAAGCCGGCGCCCAGGATCAAGCTCAACAGCAAACCCAGCAGGATGGCCCGCAGCCAGGGCAACAGCCGGGGCAGGGTGGTAATGACGAAGCCGACCAAGAAGGCAAGGGTGGCCAGTCGGGACAGCCAGCGCAGGACGGGCAAACCGACCCACAACGCGGCAAGCCAGGTTCAGCCTCATCAGGGCAGGACTCAGGCAACGAACAGGCCAGCCAGGGCGAGCCCGGCACGGGTGCGCCAGGTGCGCCAGGTTCTTCGGGTGCCTCACAAGGTGCACCCAAACAAGGTCAGTCTGCATCCCCCGGACAGGGTTCACGCAGTGGAACTGGGCAGCCCACGGCACCGGCCAGTCAGCCGGGCGCGGGTCAGCCTGAAGAGCAGCAGAGCCAGGCAAGTCCACAGCCGCAGCCGCAGCCGAAGCCAAGTGCCCAGGCTGAGGCGCAAGCCAAGGCTCAGGAGATGGCCAGGAAGGTCCTGGATGCCACGGCAAGCCAGACCGGTTCGGGCGAGTTTGCCGATCAGCTCTCCAAGGCACTCGGTGCCGCCGGAAAGGCCCATAAGCCTACTTTCGGCAGCGGCGATGAGTCACCAGGAGCCAGAGGTGCCGGCACCCGCTGGGATCTGAACGCACGTGACTTGGTCGATGAGGTGCCCCATCTGTCTCAGCGGATTGGAGAGCTCGCTCGACCCGTTTCCATCAAGCTTGGAAACAAGCTCGAGGACGCACTCACCAGTCTGGTGGAGACGGCGGTGGATTTCAGGCGCACCGGGCGCCGCATCCAGTCGCGAATCCTCCCCGGCGTCATCACGGCCGCCAAGACTCGGATCTTCAGGCACCAGGATGAGCAGGAGGGGATCGACACCTCCGTGCTGATCCTCACCGACATCTCTGGGTCCATGCGCTCTGGGTTCGGTGGCCAGATGAGCTGCCTGGAGGCGGCCTACGCATGCACGAGGGCACTCGGCGATGTGTTGGATCGATTCCAGGTGCCGTTCGCGGTCCGCCTGTTTGGACATCAACTCACGCGGGTGAAGTCCTTCGACCAAAGCTGGCGGCGCCATAGGCTCTACATGACGCCGCTGACCGAGGGATCGACGTGCACCGACCAGGCTTTGCTATCGGTGGTCCCAGAGATAGCCAACAGGCAAGAACAGCGCAAGCTTCTGGTCTTGCTCACCGATGGCATACCGGCGGACGAAACCGCTGCAGCCGCAGCCATGGCTGAAGCCAGACGTGCTGGAGTTGAAGTCGCAACTTTGCTGATCTCCGCAAGCGGGGCGCCAGCAATGAGCAGCTTCAAGCAAGTGCTCGACAAGTTCGGCATTGCACATACGACTGTTCACCAGTCGGAAGAGTTGGCCAACGGCATGTTTGCCTCGGTCAAAGCCGCGGTGCAGACCCAACGGGTCTGAGCTACTCCCTATCCCACCCGAAACCCGATCCCCCCAAAGGATCGGGTTTTTTTCCGCCCCTGTGGCCGATCCACGGCCGTGCAATCCATTGCCCTTGGCAAGCGTGAGATGGCGCCATCCCGGCGCCGCGTTAGCAGGAGAAAAATCCCTATGAACCCGATTGCAGAAGCGCTGTACGACCAGTTGGCGCCGCGGGTGCTCCAAGTGCTGCAGCACTACACAGAGGACTTCACCGTCCACGATCGGCGGTTGCTGAGCGAGACAGCTGTAACCGGACTCGAGTACCTGGTTGCTGTTCGAAGCACTGGCACTCAGGTCTTCGTCCTGGGCCTGGCCCCGAACGCCGGATCAAACTACCTGGCCAGTGGCGCGTCCGCGTTTTTTCACGCGAAGGCGTCGAGCGCCGACCCCGTTGTGAAGCCGATCACCTTGGCTGGTGCTCAAGGCCTGTTGAATCGACCAGGCGGAGTCGATACCGTCGCACGTGGCGGCCGAGGAGAGTGGATCCTTGAGATTTCCATGAACGGCGCCAGCCTTGGCACCGCGAACGTGCATATCGCGTTCGACAGCCTCAGAGGCTCAGCGAAGGCTGATGTGGACATCGCGCTGCGGCCCGGACTGGCTCCCCATCAAGAGATGCTGGCTGAGACCGCTGTCCACCAGAGGTGTACGCATCTGGCCGGGACTCTTTTTTGGTCGATCTCAGCCTTGAAGGTTGACGGCAAGGAGCGGTCTCAGTGGCTTCGCTGCCTGACTTCTCCGGCCAGGGTAATGGCTGAAGCCTGAAACCTGATTTCCACATCCCCGCCCGCTGTCAGCCTCCAAGCTGCAGCGGGCTTTTGTCGGTCGGCGCCACGGACCCGTCAATTCAGCGCCCCCGCAACACCCTACCTCTTGCAAGTGGAGCCGCGATGGTCGCGGCAAGGAGATCACATGCAAGAGAGATCTTTCAAGGTCGCCAAGGCGGCCGAGGTGTTCAACATTTCCGCGCCTGATTCCGTCACCGTGAAGGTGTACGACCAGCGCACGCCCTTCGTCCCGGAAATCGACCCGGCCTACGAGTTCAATCGGGATCAGTTGAAGAATGTCCTCCTCTGGCTCGAGGGCGACGTGGCCAAGAACCTGTTGGTGCAAGGCCCGACCGGATGCGGCAAATCCAGCCTGATCGAGCAGGTTTGCGCCAGGCTCAACATCGAGGTGTGGCGGATCGCATGCCATTCCAAGCTGGAATTCGCCGAGATGCTGGGGTCCATGACTCTGGTTCCTGGCGCGATGAAGGCTCAGGACGGTTTGTTGTCCAAGGCTGGCGCAGCTCTCAAAAGCATCTTCAAAGGTGCTGAAGATGGCGAAACCTTGCTGGAGTGGGTTTCTCGCAGTCTGTCTTCGGGCGTGGTCACACGTTTCCAGGACGGCCCGGCGGTCACCGCTGCAAGACGGGGCGGCGTGCTTCTGATGGATGAGGGCAACTTCTTGCCACCGTCCACCTTCGGCGCGTTCAACACCTTGCTCGATGGCGGGAGCCTTCTTGTTCCCGAGACGGGCGAGATCGTCGCGCCGCATCCGCAAATGCGGGTCGCAATGACCGGCAACGCAGTGAATGACGACGACACCACCGTGTATCGGGGCATCCAGAGGATGTCGGTGGCCCTCATGCACCGGTTTCTGACGATGCGGGTCGACTACATGCCGCAGACCCAGGAGGCCCAGATCCTCGCCAAGACAGTCCCTGGCTTGTCGGGCCAACTGATGGAGGCGATGCTCGCGGTGGCTAACGAAACCAGGGCTGCCTTCAAGGGAGCTGTGATCGAGACCACCATTTCGACCCGGATCATGGTTCGCTGGGCCAAGCTCATACACAAGCGCAAAGGCGCGTTGGGAGGACCGAGGCAGACCGAGGCGATCACCGAGGCCCTGCGCTTCGCGCTGCTCGACGGCGCCAACCCGACGGATGCCAAAGCGATTCAGACGATCCTTGAGAAGACTATCCATGGCAAGGACTTCGGGCCGAAGCCAGTGGCGCCAGCACCTCAAAGTGGGGCGTCAGCTGCACCTGCAGTGGCGAGTTCCGCAGGAACTGCTTCGCAGCAAGTGGCACCGCAAGCTGCAGGCAACCCGTCGATGGCCCTGGTGACTCAGCTTTTGGCTCATCACAACAATGGCGCCCCGAAGATATGGGCCGTGGTGGAGCAGGTCGAGTACCTGCCAGTCACGGCCAATGGAGGCAGGACAAGCCGCACTCTTGGCCATGAGGTCTGGTTCGGTTCGTTCGGAAAAGCTCTCACGCCGCGTACGGTGGACTCGAAGTACTTCGCCTCGAAGTCGCCTGAAAAGCTCGCCAAGGGCTACGTCGACATTGGCACGCTGGAGTTTCGACCTGGTGTGACCGAGGCGGCGAACTTGGCCGACTTTTTGTACCGGGTGAACTTGATGCGGATGGGCAGTGCAGTCGCGCTGTCACCTGCTGAGCAGCACGTTGCACGCCAACTGTGGCAGGCGATGCTTCTGAAGTCGCCACCGTTCTGATTCACAACCCCCCCGAGCCCCGAAATCGCGAGATTTCGGGGCTTTTTCACTTTTGCAAGCTCTCTAGCAATTGCAAGCTCTCGCAACACCTTCCCCTTGGCAAGAAGCAGGGCATGTCGCCCCGCAAACACAGGAGGTTGCATGAGCAACACCAAGAGCTTGACTGAGATCTTTAAGGACGCCGAGTTCGTGTCCTGGAACTCGCAGTTGTTCTCGGCCGAGAGGTCTCTGACCGTCGGCCAGAAGACGGAGAGCCGGCGAACCATCGTCGTGCAGAAGATCGTCGATGAGACGCATCTGCGAAAGTTCCTGAGCCTGCGAGTGAAGGCGTTTCGGGCATGCCGTTCCTATGGGACGCGCCTCGAAGAGTTCTTCTTTCGCGGAGGCTGGGTGGTTCCTCACCAAAACGCGACAGCACTTCACGCCGAGTTGAACCGCATCGCTGCCGATTGGAAGGACCACGCTGAGACCCAGGTCTACCCGCACTACGAGCGGTGGGTGACGGAATTCGCGTCTGAGCACCCATCTGAGGCGGGCAGCATCATCGCGCTGGCACCAACCTTGGCTTGGGTGATGCGCAACAACTGGTTCCGCTGGGGCTCGCTCCAGCTCAATGCCCAAGCGGTTCAGGCTGGAGCCTCGTCTTCAAACCTCGTGGATGTTCCAACGGCGCTTGCCGAGCAGGCGCTCAAGGAAATCGCCGACGAGCTTTACGAGGCCAAGCTGCCGAAATCCGAGCGCCACACGCAGGGGTGCCGGCAAATGCTGGCGCGCATTCGCGACAAGGCGGCTGCACTGGCCACCTTGCATCCGCGGCTCCAGGAGATCGCAGATGTCTTCGGAAAGATGGTGCCAGCGCTGCCGACGTCGGGCTACATCGTTGGCTTCGAAGCCGCGATGGTCAAAGCGGTGACCGAAGTCGTGGTTGACCTGGAAGCGTTCATCGCTAACGGGTTTCCCCCCGGTGCAGGATCGATCTCAATTACGCAGGGGAGCCTGCCATTGAGTGCGCCACAGGCAGTGATTGCTCCAACCGTCGTGGCGTCCACCTCGGCAGGCGGCAGCGCAACCACCTCAGCGGATCCTCCGGCCAGCGTGGCTCCGACGCAGGCAGCCACAAAAGCTGCAGCTGAGGACCAAGCAGAGCAAGAGGAGCCTGCGGTGGCTGAGACGGCGGACTGGAGCTGGTGATGCGATTGGGATACGACCCAGTGCGCACGCCGTGGTGGACAGTGCCCACCGCGGATGGGCAGCAGTTCAAGGCGTACTACATGACCCTGCGGGTCTGTTACGAAATGCCTGCAAGCCAGGCCTTGCGCGTAGCACGCAATAACGCAGAAGTCCTCGACCTGCGAGGAGACGGTTTCATGCTGCGGCTGAGACGGGCCCTCAAGCCCGATCAGGCAGGTAGCAAGCCTTAACTTTGAACCGGACGCTGGGAAGCGTTTCGGAGCATTGATTGACCACACCCCGAAGCCCAATCCCCCCAAAGGATTGGGCTTCATTCATGGGGATTTTGAAATAACGAACCCCCTCGCTGGAGGGGGTTCGGCCGCTGAAGTCAGTCCGCGCGGCAGCAGAGCAAGTCTCGGGCTGACAACGCCCAAAGCGGTCGCGAGGAGTTCACGTCGCACTACCAATGTTACTGCGGCGAGTCACCGTATGGAGCGACTATGTCGCGGCCAAGCGCAGCATCCCGCGAGCCCCAAAAACTCGATCTTCCGACCTTCAGTAACGAACATTCGTATGTTACAAACAGGTGTGTCTTTAGAGGAGATCACATGAAAGCAATCTCGACCCTATTCGCCTGCGTTGTCCTTGTCCTTGGGGCGCCTGTTCAAGCGCAGACCTGTACTGGAACTGGCGCGTACCGCTTCTGTACTGATGCCTCTGGAAACAGCTATAGCGTTAACCGCATTGGCTCCTCGACCTTCGTGAATGGCTCTAACGCCAGCACCGGATCGAGCTGGAGCCAGAACACCCAGCGCATCGGCAATTCATCGTTCACCAATGGCTACAACAGCCAAGGGCAGGCCTGGAATTCCACATCGACGACCTTTGGCAACACTACGATTCAGAACGGGTCAGACAGCGCTGGCCGCGCCTTTTCGTCGACCGTTACCAGGATGGGAGACACATCGTTCATCTCTGCAACGGACGGCTCGGGAAGAGTCACAACGAAGACCTGCACCAGCCTTGGCTGTTTCTGAGCGGATGACGCGTACCTGGCTTTGGCCTCTTGAATTCTGGAGGTTGGCCCCTGTCATCGCTTCATCTCCAGGCTCATTAATGCACTTCTGTTAGGACCAAAGAGTGGGCTCTTTCTCCATCTGGCACTGGCTGATTGTGCTGATCATCTTCTCCCCATTCATCATTGGGATCATGATGATGGGGTTGCAGCGCAAGGTAGCCTTTAGGCATGTTCCATCTGGCTTGGCCAAGAATGCTTATGTCGGCTTCTGCTGGACTTACGTGTTTTTTGGCTGGATCGTCCCGGTCGTGCGCGGTGAAATCGGGATAGGCGTGCTGCACTTGGTACTCACGCTTGTGTCACTAGGGCTGTTCCAGCTGGTTATGCCATTTCTGTATAACAAGCAGCACGCGACCCGCCTACTCACCTCTGGCTGGAGCCTGGCCGATTCCACTGACGCTGACGCCAGGAGACGCCTGGGCATTGCTGGCTAAGGCGCGCAGGCCTGTAAAGCCAGTGAGCATAGGGTCAACGCCACCTTCTCATGAATGCTGCAGGATGGGGTGTCACCCCCCGTCTCGCCGCTGCTTTCGACTTCGTCGGACAGGCAGAGGGCTGCCGCGGCTGATGTACGTCGGCCGACGGCTCTGATCGGCATCATCCAGCGGTCAGGGTGATCGATGCGGGAGTGCCACGCGACCCGACCCCAGACGACGGTGTCGTCGCACTCTAGGAACGCATAGAGCTCTTCGGTAATCGGGCGGATACGCCACGAAGTCCCGAAGGTCCCCTTGTGGGCGGGACCACGCACCATCACGATGCGCCCGATGTTCTCAAGGCATCCTGGATGGTCCCAGGTGATGACGGCCAGATCACCGTCTCGACAGCGCAGTGCCATGACTGCATTCCTCCTTTTTAGCCGCTTGAGCGTATGCATGGGGCGGCAAGCTGGAACAACTCCCCCAGGCCGGGTGGGTCCGGCCAGACCATTGAGCCTTGAATTCCGAATCTTTACCTGACGACAGGGCTGCAATTCACAGCTTCCTGCGTACGCACCAGCCTCATCTGGCGCAGCACCTCCGACCGTAGCGGCTCCTCCAGGCAGTCCGGGTGGATTACCTCCCCCCTGTCCGAGATCGACCATCCCTGCGCCCGCAACTCCTGGCTGCTGCGCGCCACCCGCTCCCGGGCTTCCAGCCAGGCCTTGGCCTGCTGCTCCAGTGACTGCTGTTCCACTCGCGTCTCCTTGTTTTGTGCCAGCTCAGATGTGTCAAGTGGGCATGCATTGATGAGTGCGTAGCCGTGGGCTCTTTGCCACAGCAACGTTCCGCTGGCCGAGTACCGTGGCGTTTCATCACCTCACGGTGTCGGTCGGATCTCTTTCTTTGGGTTCGATGTCGTCGAACTTCAGGTTGCTACCGGCGTGACCTTCGCAGGACATCGCTGACTTGCCAGCCTGAGTCAACGCGATGCACCGATCCCACGACACGTAGCCACCGGGCCGGCTCTGCCTTGGTACATCAATGATCCAAACCGAGCCGCCCTCTCGTTCATACCTGGTGACCTTTGGACCGGCAGCGACAACTTCATCGTTCTTGGCGGCCACTTGGGCGGCTCTCTTCTCGCTCTCATGGCGAGCTTTGAGACGCTTCGGTGCCAGTTCGGTCTGGTCATACCATGACCAGACTGCAAGGGAGCCCACCGCGAGGACGACGGCAAGAGCAATCCACGCCAGCTTTGGCTTCGAGCGCTTGACTGGACTTTCAGAAGTCTGTCGTACAGGTTTACTCGTGTCGCTCCTACCGAAAGCACCTTCAGCCGCAGCCTGGGCCCGGGCAAGCAACTCTTCATCAGAGGGTCTCCAGGCACGATCTCTCATGCTCGTCCGTGCCGTTACCCTGATGTTTTGATTGCTGCCAGCCATTGCCTATGGTGCAGGCGTATAGCCAGCCCGCTTCATGCAACCGACCAACTCTGTTTTAGAGAGGTCGTGGCTCAGCCACAGAGCAGCCAAGCTGGCGCCGGCAGCTGCCTGGTAGTTGTAAGCATTCGACTGCTGCGAGATGCTGGCAGCACTTTGAGCACCCGCTTCCATCAAACCACTCGCTGCGAGCTGACACTGCTGATAGTCAGCTTGGAACTGCTGATTGGTTCGTCCATGCAGATACCAACGCTGGGGCGCGGTGCTGCAGCCGCAGAGCGTGACGACGCACAAGATCCAGGCACCGATCTTTGACATACAAGACGCTCCCGGATGCCGCCATCAGTTGCAGTGGGTCGCATTGCCTATCCGGCTGCACACTATGGTTCGACCCCCAGGCGTATTGATGTAACGGGTGCTCCCGATGTCTTGGGCTGTACTGACGTTTCCATCGCTGCTGCTCATGTATGTCGTGTCGCCAATGCGGCGGGAGGTAGTGGCCACACCAGTGCTGTAGCTTCCGTAACGGGTGTCGCCAATGCGCGTAGAAGTTCCGTTGGCACCGGAAGAGTCCGAGTAGTACGAAGACCGGCCGATCGTGGTGGATGTCGCGGTGGTGCCCGTCGACAGGCTGTTCATGTACGTGGTGTTGCCTACTCGATTCAATGTGGTCTGCGCCTGTACGGAAAAGGTACCCAGCAGCAACGCCGCTCCCACCATGCCAAATCGCTTCATCTTCATCTCCCGTTACGTTGGAACGTTGGCCCCCGCTGCCCAATCGGCCGATGCTGGGTCCGCCCTGTGCCGACCTACCGTGGTGCAGCCAGACACCAATCTACGAGGAGATCCATCGCTTTCGTAGAAATTCCCCTGGAACTCTCGGCTTGGCCGATGACGAAATCTGGCTTACGCTTTTCTGCGAAATCAGGAGATGAAAGATGTGGCCTTTTGCGGCACGAGGTGCGCGAGCTGACACGGCGTTGCCAGACATTGACGACATGCCAGCCCTTGAAGCGTTCGTCGAGAACGACACCATCATCAAGGTCTGGCTGCCGACGAAGCTGTCGGAGAGGATTGACTGGCTGAGTGTGCAACTTGGCGCGAGCCGCCCAGACGTGCTGCGCGGGTTGCTGTTCGAACACGTCTACGGCCGGGTCGCCTTGCGTCAACTCGAAGAGTTTGCGCGCCGGAAGTCGGAAACGCCTGCAATCTGGTTTTCGAAAAGAGTGCTGGACTCTCCAGCGGATGAGAAGCCTCGACAGGTGAACCTTGCCATGCTTGGGAAGGCGACAGATGACTTCAAGCTCCACCTGCCCGCGCGGCTTAAGACTGACTTGGCAGATCTTTCCAAGTTTCACGGCATCACAGTTTCACATTACATCCGCAAGGCGCTCGTGCTGGTTCTCATGGGAGAGCGGTTCCACTCGGAGTGGCAGCTAGCACTGGGGAAGCTGGAGGAAGTTGGATCTACCATCCAGAATGACAAGAGAGATTAGCTGCGGAGCAGAAAGTAAGGAGACGGGGTCAGATGGCTTATTCGGCGGCATTACTGGTGGGCATACTCTTTTTAGGGTTGCCGTTTGCTTTAGTGGCGTTTAAGTTCTCAGCAATCAAGACGAATCGGGGGGAATTTCTCATCTTGTCTTTGGTTGCCTTGGCTCTTGGTGCCGCCATGCCGCCAATGCCAATCTTGACCTGGGTTCCGGCGATCCTGTTTTCCGTTGCGGCGGCAACCAGGTGCAACGCCCTGTACATAAGCACTGCTTGGCGCATCGCTTTCACGGTTTTCCCCGTCCTGCTTTTCATCGCCGCACCCTTCCTAGCGCTGTGGGACAAGCCTTTGATTGAACGGCTGTTTTTGGCGGCGTCGCAAGGAGATACTGAGAAGGTGACGAACTTGTTGGCGCGTGGGGAGGCCGTTGATCAAGTAGACCATCAAGGCGCAACAGCCTTGGCCTACGCAGCTAGAAATGGCCACCTAGAAGTGGTTCAGGTCCTCCTAGACCGCGGGGCAAATCCTGCGCGAAAGCTAAGAAGCGGTGCCACCGCTGAAGACTTAGCGGCGCGCCACGGGCATCAACAGGTGGCAAGTTTTCTGCATCGGTGGATCCACAACATGAATCGCCCCGACAGTCGCGAAGGCCCAGTGGTTTAAGTCATGTGGCCTCACCGCGCTTGTCGATGGTGCGTTCGAACAGACGCAGCACGCGGTGTCACAGGCCTGCACGCCGTCCACCGTTGCGGCCCGGCCACGCCGTCAGCTAGTGGATCGGCATCGGTGGCGCATGACCCCCCCAAAAAGATGTTTCTCCTTCTCCACACACGTAAACCGCCGAGAAGCTCGATCGTCAGGATTGGCCTGCCAACTCACATCGGGCTGCAGCACAGCCGATCCCACTGACGCTGACGCCAGGAGACGCCTGGGCATTGCTGGCTAAGGCGCGCAGGCCTGCAAAGCCAGTCATCCAGATGAGCTGACACCTCGTCTCCAACTCATGGGCTGCCAGTTCGCACCACCTGGTACAGCCGCGCCGGCCGGAAGGCACCTGTTCGCATAGCGCCTTCGACAGGTTCCACCACTGCTGCGACATCGATCTTTCGCCTGAAGCTCGCCTTGTCTAGCTCGCGCCCGAGTACCGCCTCGGAAGTTGCTTGAAGCTCTCCGAGCGTGAAGGGCTCCTCAAGCAATCCCGGCGCGAACCGCAGATCGCTGACCTCTGCCCGCAACGACTTGAGCGCCAAGCTGATGATTTGCGAGTGGTCGAACGCCAGGCGCTTGTCGGCCATAGCTTGGGTGGCGGGTGTCCAGCGTAGATCGCTCACGCGCTTGCCCGGGGTTACCGGCACCTGCCCAGCTAGCACAGCACTGCGAAACACGATGCTCAGGGCCCACGGTGCACGAGGATCGCGATCCTTTGCGCCCACGGCCGTCTGAAGTTCAACCCCAGGAAGTTCAGTTCCTAGCCTTTCGCGGGCCACGCGCTGGCAGGCGGCAACAAGGTCCGCATCCAGGTCTATGCGCAGTACGCCGCCCGGCAGTGCCCATCTGCCCCGAAAAGGTTCCCCCTCTCGCCGCGCCTGCAGCACCTGCAGTTCCCCATCCAGGATGCTGAACACGCACAGCTCTACCCGCGTGAACGGCATGGGGTACTGTGCAGGAAGGGAAGGGCGCATGCCTTGTTCGGTTTGTGAGCTGATGGACACGCTTGACATAGATAGTTGCAAGAGACAACGAAGTGTAGGATACTCGCTTCGTGGTGATATGCAACTAAGGTGACGAGTGATGAACATGGCCTACGACGTGATCGGCGACATCCACGGACGCCTCGACAAGTTCCACGCACTGATGCTTGCGCTCGGCTACTTTGAGAGCAATAACACTTACGTGCCCCCGGCTGGCCGCCAGGCCATCTTTGTCGGAGACCTGATCGATCGAGGGCCTGAGCAGGTCAAGTTGCTGCAGTACGTGCGCCGGATGGTGGATGCCGGATACGCCCAGGTGGTGATGGGCAACCACGAGTTCAATGCGATTGCTTACGTGACGCCAGACCCCGAAAACGCAGGCGACTGCCTGCGTAAGAACAGGGCTGACAGTCCCAAGTGCGCCCAGAACCGGCGGCAGCACGCCGCATTCCTCGCGCAGGTGGGGGAGAGCACGTCACAGCATAAAGAGTGGGTCGAGTGGTTCCGTACGCTTCCTCTGCACCTTGACCTCGGTGGCATTCGGGTGGCGCACGCGTGGTGGGATGAGCAGTCGGCCGCCTTACTCGACGACCCTGCGCATCGAGATCGCGCAGGCAGGTTGACGAATGAGTTCCTGATCGAGTCCCACCGTCGCAAGAGCCATTTGAAGCGCGCTCGCAAGATCGTCACCACGGGCTACGAACACAAGTTGCCGGCGGGGCACTTTGTGACCGACAAGGAGGGCAACAAGCACGACAACGCCCGACTGGCCATCTGGCGCCATGAGGCCAAGCACCTGCGCGACATCGCGATCGTTCCTGGCGGTGACACGTCGATCCTGCCGGACCTGACGATCGACCAGATCTTTCCGAACGGCGTGCTCCCAGTAGAAGGCCCGCCCATTTTTGTTGGCCACTACTGGTTCAACTCAGGCCTGAGGCTGGAGAACTCCAAGGTTGCAGTACTCGACTGGTCAGCCGCCCATCAGGGCCCGCTGGTGGCTTACCGCTGGGACGGAGAAGAGCAGCTGTCGGGCGCCAAGTTCGTCGCGGTCAACGTGTAGCGCCAGCCTTGGTACCGATGGCTAACGCTCGACGCTGCCCTCTTCACCTCCTGCCACACAAGACCAGATGCCAAGATCGATGAAGCTCGTTGTGAAGGACGGGGTACTGTTCCTGCCCATTGGCGGATGCGATGACCAGTTCGAGCCCAGCGATCAGCCCACCCCTGTGCTCTATCAGACGCCTTCTGGGGCGTTCGAATCCATCGGTTTTCCGTTGGCCAATGATGGCTCGCCTATCAGCAGCAGACTCAAGCTGGCCATTGCACTGAGAGACGAGTTTGTCTGCAACCCCTACTTGAGGGCGTCGGACGTCATCCGATTGCCTGACGGTACGGTCTTCGAATTCGGCACCGTGCTCGTCGCGCATGGCCTCCCAAGCCACACCGTAGCCCATGAAATGGGAGCCGGCACTTCAAGCGGATACCCGAGCTTGCGTATCCAACTGGCGCCCTCATCACTGGATCCTGTCCACCGGGAAATGTGCCGACTCTGGGCGCTCGTCAAGAGCGATGCGCAGTTGACGACCCTGGACAGAAGGCGCTTGAGACAAAGAATGCTCAGTGAGCTGAACCTGTACGAAGTCTGGCAGAGACGATATGCCTCGTATCACGGCCAGCCTGTGAGGTGGACACCTCCGCAGCCACCGGCATCGAGCGCCAAGCTCCCACTTGCGGACATGTATCTGGCACTGCCTCCCGACAAACGGCCCACCGTGCACGTGTACGCAGACTCGATCGGCTTCACTTGCAAAACGCACCGCACTCGCATCGACGGTGCCCCGGCAGGTCTCGCTTCTTCTCTGGTTCCGCAGAACGTCACGCCGTACCTTGTCGATTGGCGCCCAGAGTACAGACGACTCAACTGGTATGACCCAAGCAACGATGACCCAGGGACGATGTGGATCGCGCTCGACATAGGGGGGATGTCAATCGCTCGCGCGGTTAAACGCTTCGTCGGAGATGCCGCGCGCGTCATCTACAGCAAGCCCCATTTGGATCCGTACTTCGACTACGAAAGCTTTCGTGAGATTCGTTGCTCGTCAGTCGTTGTTCTTGAGCGCCGGTAGGCCACACGCAGACCTATAGATCGATCTCGACCACCAGTGGACAGTGATCAGACACGGCCAGCAAGGGCTCGGGGTACTCGGGTGGTCGGGCCGACAAAGAGCGACCAAGATTGCCCAAAGGGACCTTGGTCGCAGATGTCACGGACTTTTCGAGTCCCGCTGAGACGAGGACGTGGTCCAGCCCCATAGGGTTTCGGCATCCTAGGCCGCTGCGGTCGCTCAACGCTCGGCGCTCTTCTGAGCTGAGCAGCCGGGACTTCGACGCCTCGCACGCCGCGCTCACCTCGGCCGATCCCTTGCACACCGGCTGCAGCAGCGTCAGGCGGGATGACGCTGGTTGACCATCGTTCACCTCTAGCAGGAGGTTACGCGTCGACACCGATGCAGGCCTGAGCGCTGCCAGATTCGCCGAACCGTCGCTTCGCACTGGTTCGGCGCCCTTGACCTTTGCGGCCTCGTGCCCCAGGTTGCGGTTGAAGTCGCCCAGGACGATCACATGATCGACGCCCTTGGGCAGATCTTCTACGGCTGCCTCCAGCGGTGCGACTTGTTGCTGCAAGACCGGGCACGGATCGCGCGGGC